>PUPC01000121.1 GCA_003553185.1 Planctomycetota bacterium
GCGACGAAGACCTGGTCGGTGACGACCATGGTCCGGTCGAACCCCTTGCGGGCGATGATGTCCCGGACGTAGGCGGGAGCGATGTGGTATCCGTCGCAGATGAGTTCGGCGTTGAGGTCGTCGAACTGTAGCGTCGCCTCGACGGCCCCGCCGCCGTTGAACGGCTTCGAGGAGCCGCCGGTCGGCCCGTTGGTGAAGTGGATGATGTATCGCAGGCCGTGGTCGATGGCTCGGCGGACCTGATCGGCGGTCGCGTCGGTGTGGCCGGCCCCGACGACGATGCCCCGGTCGGTGGCGTATTCCGTGAGCCGGAAGGCGGGGTCGCCCCAGTCGGGCGCGATGTTGAGGAGCTTGATGATCCCGGTCTCGTTCGCTTCGTCGAGCAAGTCGATGGACGGCTCGAACGTATGGCTCACGTCCTGGGCGCCGCCCATCTCCGGATTGAAGAACAGGCCTTCGTCGGATGTCCCCCGGATGCGTGCGCCTTCGGTCCCGTTGGCGCTGCTTTCGAGATAGCTGTGGACGATGCGGTTGGTACGGAGCAGTTGGTCCCTGGGTCCGGCTGCCGTCGTGGGGTAGAAGCTTGTGCAGCCCTCTTTCGCCTTGCATTTGGCGTAGTCGTGGATGCCCTTTTCGAGTGCGTTCTCGGAGGTGTCGAACTCGCCGGTTTCCGGGTCGAACACCCCTTCGCCCATCTCGAACAGGGCCGCCCCGTGGCAGTGGATGTCGATGAATCCGGGGAGTGCGAGCCCGCCCCCTCCGTCCAGTTCGGGCAGGTCTGAAGCGCTCGGTGCCGGATCGTCCGGCCCGGCCACCATCTCGATCCGTCCGTCCCTTACGATGATCTCGGCGTTCTCGACGACGCCGTCGGGTGTGCAGGCGGTCAGGTTCGTTATCTTGAAGTCGTGCGTCATATGTTCCTCCGTCTGGTCAAGGTGTCATTGTGGCGGATTGTAGCCGCCGGGCGTGCGTGGTCAACCTCCGTTTCGGGCTGGCGTCCATCGTGGGCCACTTGCCAGCCGGCGTTTTGTCGTTTGCTCCCCGCTGTTGACGGGCGGCGTTTTGGCGGGTACTCTGTGTCACAGTCCGCTGGAATCGGTCCTTTTTGATGAGGAGAGAGAAGATGGCTTCGTGCATTGGCGCCCAGTTGTACACGGTTCGCGAGTTTACCCAGACGCCCAAGGGCATCGCCGAGACGCTCAGCAAGGTGAGGGAGATCGGATACGAGGCGGTCCAGGTGTCGGGGTTCGGCCCCATCGACATGGGGGAGCTGAAATCGATGCTCGACGGAGAAGGCCTGAACTGCGCCGCCACTCACGTCCAGTTCGACGACATGCTCGACGAGTTCGACCGGGTGGTCGACGACCACAAGACCCTCGATTGCGCGTATCCGGCGATCGGCGGGATGCCCGGCCGATATCGCAACGACGAGGGCTACCTCCGGTTCGCGAAAGAGGCGACCGAGGTCGCCGCCAAGTTCAAAGAGCACGGAATGACCTTCGGGTATCACAACCACAGTTGGGAGCTGGCCAAGTGCGGTGACCGGGTGATCCTCGAACTGCTGATGGACGAGTGCAGCGACGACGTGACCTTCGAGATCGACACCTACTGGATTCAGCACGGCGGCGGATGTCCGGCTGCGTGGATCAGGAAGGCCGCCGGCCGCATCCCGCTGGTGCATCTGAAAGACATGGCGATCCTCGACGGCGAGCAGGTCATGGCCGAGGTCGGCGAAGGCAACCACGACTGGGAGGGCATCCTGGACGCGGCCCGCGAAGCGGGGTCCGAGTGGTACCTCGTCGAGCAGGACACCTGCCAGCGCGACCCGTTCGAGAGCTTGGCCATCAGCTTCCGCAACCTCAAGGCGATGGGCCTCGAATAAGCAGCGGGTGACAGCCCAATGAGCGGGTAGGCAATGGCCGGGGGAAGGCCGTACGCCGGCCCGGAAGGGCGGGGTTGAACCCCGGATGCTCGGATCGCACGACTCGCACGCGCTCCTGCGTGGCCTCGTGGCACACGAGCCGCCCGGCGAAGCATCCGGCCATCGTGGCGTCAAAGCCGGATGCGTAGAGGTCGGCCAGCGCGGTCGCGGAATTCTGCCGCCGTCTCGTCGTCGTCGATCCGGCTCACCCAGACCGCCACTTTTTCGGTAGAGCCGGCCGTGTCCTCCTCCGGGGCGAAGCCGACGGCAGCGGCATCGTCCAGCACGTATCCCCCGCCGCAACGGAACCTGAACGGTCCCAGTTCGACCGGTTGCTCGACGATTGTGCCCGGCTCGCAAAGCCGGAACCGGAACCCGAACGCGTGAAACAGCCGGACGAACCCGGCGAGTCGTACGGGATCGATTGTATCCGGCAGCCACAACGTCTTCGGCGGCCGCTTGATTACTATTGCGCCCCGCTCCCCTTCCTCTTCACACAGGCACGCGATGTGGAGGCGGGCGGGCAGGCGGAAGCGTGCGAACACACAGGCGTTCCGCCAGGCGGCGAGCGCGGCCTCGTCGCGGCGGATCTCGCTCGACTCCCCCGATCCCTCCAATGCCCTTCGGGCCTCCTTCTCGAACTCCCGGCGGTAACAGAACACCTCACCGCCCTAGCGTCGGGCGGCCGTCGCCCGGCTGCCCCGGTCGGCGTTCCGCAGGGTGCGGGGAATAGAACGGCGGATCCCCCGTGGGAGTTGGTCGGCGATGTCTTCAATAAGTCGTGCGGTCTCCTCGCGCGACTGCTCCAGTGTCGTTCCGTATGCTTGCAGACACCGGATGATCTCCGCGGCCGGGACTCCACACTGAATCAGGTTGTATATCATTTTTCGGGTATCGTCCAGGCGCATCCGGCGGAAAGCACGCTCGTTGGCCCCGTAGCTCTCGATGCCGGCGAAGACCGAGCGGACATCATTCGTTGACAGTCCGAATCGTTCGCTGGTCGCTCGAACGAGCATCCGTCGCCCGATCTGACCGCAGCGGGGTGGGAGCCCGGCAAACAGCGCGGACGCCCAGTCGATGAGAGTGATTGCGTGGGTCGGGTCTTCTCCCACCAACACGTTGTCCGGCGACGGGTCGCTGTGTATCCCGCCGGCCATATGGAGCCGGGCCAGCCGGTTGCCGAGTTCGGCCAGGATGTCCCGGATATTGTTCTCGGCGGCGGGCTTGTGTCCGGGCGGTGGAAATGCCGCTTCCAGCAGAGCATCGAGAGGCGTACAGTTGGGAACCTGCCGGATCATAATCGCCGCCTGGCGGAGCAGGCCGAGCGTCCGCTGCTCGGCGACGAACACCGGCTCCGGGGCGACCCCCGTCCGACGCCGGGCCGCCTCGGTCAGATCAAACTCGTGGGCGAGCGTCGAGGGGGCGAACAGCGACCGGACGCGCTCCCGACTGCCGACTCGCCGCAACACCTTGATGATCCCCTGCGAAGGGACGAGAAACGTGAGCCGGGTATTGCCGCGCCGCAGTATTTGGACGCCCGACTCGGCGGGCGGTTCCGCCCCGGTCTCAAGCAGTTCCATCACCTCATCCGGGGCCGACCCACGCACGATTTTCCATCTGCCCACGCCATCCCTCCGCTATTGTCCGGTATACACCTGTGTTTTTTTCTCCGTCGGCGGTAGCACTGCCATGATACGTTATCACCTTCTGTCGCCCTGCGCAACGCAAATGGTCGTCCTGGCCCGCACTGATTCCCACCCGGGCTTTCACTGCCACGCGGGCACTCCATCTCTGTGAATTGCTAAAGATGTGAGCCGTTCGCCGATAACTATCCTGCAGGAAACAACTGAGAGAGGAAAGGGTGGAGAATTGAGCACCAAATCACTTTCATCGAGCGAATTTCCGGCCCCGATCCGGGCAAGGCCCACTCGATTTTCCCTGTACAGCCGGCTCAAGCGGGGCCTCGACCTCTGCGTGGCCGTACCCGGCCTGTTGCTGGCGGCTCCGTTGATATTCCTGTTGGGGACGGCGGTGAAACTGACCTCCGGGGGGCCGGTCTTCTATCGCCAGGAGAGGGTCGGCCTGAACGGTAAAACGTTCGTTCTCTATAAGCTTCGGACGATGTACGAAGACGCCGAGGCGGACGGCCCCCGATGGTGTGAGGAGGCCGATTGCCGGATTACCCCCGTGGGGCGTTTTATGAGGCGGCTGCACCTGGACGAGCTGCCCCAGCTTTGGAACGTCATCCGCGGCGAGATGGCGCTGGTCGGGCCGCGCCCCGAACGCCCCTGTTTCGTCGAGGACCTGAGGCGGACGATCCCGCTGTACGAGAGGCGGCTGGCGGTGAAACCAGGGCTCACCGGGCTTGCCCAGATTCGGCACCATTCCGATCGCTCGATCGAGGACGTGCAGACGAAACTGGGTTACGACCTCGAGTACATGAAACGGCCGTCCCTGTGGCTCGATTTCCGGATTCTGGCCCGAACCGTTGTCGAAGTGATTGTGAGGTCCGATGGACGCTTGTAGCCCCCCGGTAAGGGTTGACAGCGGACCGCGGCCTCCGTTTCGGCCGATGAGAAAGAGAGATGTCGATAATGGACCCCTTGATGATCCTGGTTGTGGACGACGAGCCGCTGGTGCTCCGTTCACTTATCTGCTTTTTCAAATCCGAAGGACACGACGCCCACGGGGCAGGCACTCTGGCTGAGGCCGTGGAGGTCATCGAGTCGGTCGATCTGGACTTGGTGCTGGCCGACGTCAATCTGCCTGACGGGACGTCCTTCAAACTCTTCGAGAAGATTCAGGGGGCCTCCCCCGGCCCGGAACTGGTGTTGATGACCGGTTACGGGACGATCGACGACGCGGTGCAGGCGATCAAGAACGGGGCCGCCGACTATGTGACCAAGCCGCTGGTCGACGGCGAATTGCGAATGGTCATCGAAAAAGCCCGGAGACGGCGCGAGCTGCGGACAGAAAACGCAGCTCTTCAATCCGCGGCATGCGAGGAGTTCGACTTTAACAAGATCGTTGCAAACGACCCCGCGATGAAGGAAGTGCTCGAGACGGCGCAGGCCGTCGCCGATGCCCAGTCGACGGTCTTGCTCACGGGTGAGAGCGGGACGGGCAAGACCCTGTTGGCGCGGGCTCTGCATCACAACTCGAACCGGTGTGACGGGCCGTTTGTCGAGGTCGCGTGCGGTGCGCTGGACGATTCGCTGCTCGAAAGCGAGCTGTTCGGGCACGAGGCGGGCTCGTTTACCGGGGCCTACAAGAAGAGGCGGGGCAAGTTCGAAGAGGCACACGGCGGGACCATCTTCCTCGACGAGATCGCCACCGCCTCGCCCTCAATGCAGGCGGGGCTGCTCCGAGTCATCGACGACGGCTGCATCGAGCGGGTCGGGGGGACCGACACCATCCGCGTCGACGTTCGCATCATCCTCGCCACGAACCGGGACCTCGCCCGGGAGGTCGAGGCCGGCCGATTCCGCGAGGACCTGTACTACAGGATCAACGTGCTCCCCATACGCCTCCCGGCTCTGAGGGAACGGCCCGACGACATCCCGGCGCTGGCCAGGCATTTCGTCCGGGCGTTCGCCCGCCAGGCGAACAGCGACGTGCAGGACCTGGCTCCGGAAGCGATGAACGTCCTGACCGCCTACCACTGGCCGGGCAATGTGCGCGAACTCGAGCACATTATCGAGCGCGGAGTTCTGCTGGCAGAAGGCGACAGGATCGAAATGTCCGACCTGTCGGCCGAAATCGTCGAAGAGACGGACAGCGACCGAACGGCAAAGGTCGTTCCCCTGAAGAAAGCGATGGAGGAGCCGGAGCGGCGGGTCATCCTGCAGGCACTCGATCGGGCGGGCGGCAACAGGGACCGTGCCGCCGAACTGCTCGGTATCAGCCGCTCGACCCTGTTCAACAAGCTGGGCCGGCTGAATATCAACAAGGCAAAAGCCCGCGGTTGACGATTGACTCCGCTCGGTAGGCCAACGGACCCCGAACGAAGGGGCGATGGCACCCGGTGCCCGCCGTACTGATCCGAAGGGCCGAGCTTACCCGTCTTCTCCTTCCGGGATGGCGGATACCTCGATGGGTTGGGAGCGCCACAGCCCGCGAGTGGTCGAACTCACGATTACCGTAAGCGTCTCGGTGCCCGGCGGGACGGAGAAGGTGACGTCCAGCGGCTGGTCGTAATCGCGCGCCAGATTCAACATGGTGCTGCCCTGGTCGTCCTCGACCCAGATCCGGTTGACGAAATCGGCCATCCGGGCGCGGTAGTCGATGGTCAGCCGCACATAATTATCCCCGACGTTGACCAGTTTCGGCGGCTCCGGCATCACCTCGGACCACGGGCCGGGCTCCTCCGGAGTATAGACGGGTCGCTCACGGGGAGCAGGCCGGCAGCCGACGACCAGCAGGACCCCTGCAACGAACAACGCCA
>PUPC01000379.1 GCA_003553185.1 Planctomycetota bacterium
CACTTGACGCCCAGCGACTCGGCAAGGTCTATGAAGTCATCTGTTCGGTCGATATTCTCGGGCAGCGGATACCAGCGAAGATGCAGGTGACACTCGGCGTTTTTCAGCATCCTGACACCGTCGATGACTTTATCGAACGAGCCGGGGCAGCGGGTGTATCGGTCGTGCGACCGGGCGTCTGTTCCGTACAGCGTGATGCCGATCCCCAGCGGGTTCAACTCGCCCAGCTGGTCGGCCTTCGCCCGGTCGACAAGCGAGCCGTTGGTGTACAGCCGAGTGAGCAGACCGAGTTCCTTCGCCCTTCGTACCAGCTTCAGGCAGGCCGGATGGAGGAGCGGTTCGCCACCAGTGAAGAGCACGGTGGTGCAGCCGGCATCCCTGATCTCGGTCAGGATGCCCGTCCACCGGTCCTCGTCGAGTTCCTGGGCCACAGCGTCGTGATCGACGTAGCAGAAGTCGCATCGGTGGTTGCATCGGTAGGTCAGCTCGATGCCGACCGACTGCGGTTCGCCCGTGCGGCGTGCGTGCATCCACAGTTTTTCCTGGAGGCTATCCATGCGTCTTATCCGCAGTCTCGACGAAAGTCAGATCATCCCTCGACGGGATCGCCTGGGAAGCCATTGAGGTCGTCGGTACTTGTTGGCTCGGTGTCGGTGCGCCCCTGACCGCCTTCCAGAGCACGAAGACGCCCGCGCTCAGCGAGATACCGATGATGTTCATCAGGATGTCGGTCAACTTTGCTGTCCGCCATGGGATCATCAACTGCATCATTTCGATTGCAATTCCAAAGGCCAAAGCAATCAGCCCCGCCCGGAATGCCCTGGCGGCAGCAGATTCGAGCGTCCGACCGGCGAATGCTGCGATTATCCCGGCGGTCAGCAGCGCGTATGCAAGCACGTGACCTGTATAGTATGTGCCTGGCAGGTTGTTGACCGTGTTGGACACGATGACCGAACCCGGCGGCAGAATCGAGCAGACGACCAAAGCAAGTACGTAGACCAGGAGAGCAACCCGCGCCATTCGTCGAGACCGTGTTGAAGCAGAAGAATTTATGATGACCTCTCCCGTTCCATCTCTCTCCGCACACGTGCGATGATGTTTCTGGCCCGGTCGAGGTCTCTCTTCTCGGCGAGGGCTTCGGCCCGGTCGAGGTATCTAGCGGCGAGGTTGCGTCTGCCATATCCGAGCAGTGTTTCAGCCAAGTATGCCGGGGTCCAGGGGTCGTTCGGCCGGAGATCACAGGCAAGGTCGCCGTGTTGTGCAGCCAGGTCCATTCTTCCGAATACTGCGTACCTCACGGCCAGTACGAAATGGTGTGAGGCGCTCGTCGGCTCGAGGGCCGCTGCTTTCAGGCGGAGGTCAATGGCCCGGTCCGCAAGAGCGAGTTGGTCCCGGGGGCCGCTCACGAGCCGGGTCGCCTCCCACGCCATGTCGGCGAGTGCAGCATACAAGTGTGCGTCGGCGGGCGAGTGCCCTTGGATGGCCCGCTCTTTGGCGTCAACGAAATCTGGTACGTTTTTCGTTCGTTCGGTTATCTGCTCGCCGGCCCGCCGTATCCGGGCCATTTCGATCTGACCGCGAAGCGGGTTGAGTGCGACGTGGCAGGCGGGCAGCCAGATTACACCAGCGATCACCGCTGCGGCGCAGGCCATGTTGAGATTGCCGGCTCTGCCGCGCCCCGACTCTTCCGAACGTCGCCCGCCGTTTTCAAATCCTGCGGCGCGATAGAGTATCGCGGCGACGATGGCGACGGTAGCGGCGATGGCCGGCGACCGGAACGGGAAGTCGACGACCGAGTGGAGCGAAAGTGCGAGCATCATCCCGAAACCACCGGCCAACATCCCGCACACATACGGGTTTTTTCGGACGAGCAGTCCCCGCAGAATCCGGCCGTAGAGCAATGCCATAACCATGATCAGCAGGATGATGCCGGGTATTCCCGTCTCTGCGAACACGGCGGCGTATTCGTTATGCGGGTTGCTGGGCATTGTGTAAGCCGGCAGCGTGTTGTAGTACGGATAGACCGAGCGGAACGTCCCGGCCCCGGCCCCGAGCAGGGGGAACTCGGCCCCTATTCGTGCGGCATCGCGGGTCATGATCCAACGCCACTCGGTGTCCGGTTCTATAATCACTCGGTCGAGCTTCTCGAACCTCTCGATCACCGGTTCCCAGCCCAGGTAGGTCGCCCATCCGACGGTGACCATCAGGGCCATCGCTACGTAAATACCTTTTGTTTTGACGAACCCGCCGATTCGAAGTGCGAGCATGACGCCAGCGAAACCGAGCAGCATCGAGACGATGCCGCCTCGCGACAGGGACCATATCACTCCGGCCCCCATCACCGAGACCGCGAATCCGATGAGCAGGTTCTGGTGCGACCGCCTCGCCGACTCGCGCCCGACCTGCTTCCACCAGCGTTCGACCGAACCGGCGGCCCGGGCGCCTCGCGCGATGAGCAGACCCAGCCCGGTGAACAGTACGACCGAGAGATAGGCGGCCGCCTGGTTGCGCGATACGAACGGCCCGAACGGGCGGCTTGGCCCGGGCCGCCACCAGTAAAGCAGACGTGTGCCGGACAGGTAGTGCATGATCCCAGTCAGGGCCACAAGGAACCCAACGCCCACCAGAACGGAGGCAAGGAAGGTCACCTGTTTGCTCGACCGGACGTAGGCGGCGGTCGCGACGAACAGGGCCAGGTATACCGACAGACGGAGCAACGCCCGGCGAGTGGCATGTGGGTACAGCGACGGCGTGTTCCAAGGATTGCCGGCCGACGTGACTGACGCCAGAGCGGTTGTGCTCGGACTCGCCCGGGTGAGCAGTTCGCCGGGCCAGGGAAGAACCTGGACGACGAGCAAGGCGACGGCGATCAGTGCGCATGCCACGAACCGGTTGAGCAACTGCCGTGAATACCTCATCATCACAGCCCTCACCATCGCGGCGGCAAGGGCCGTGTACGCCAGCACGGCGAGCACGGATACCGCCCAGGGCTCGACCGCTCCGAAGGCAAGCGGTGCGAAGACCAGGGTCGCTGCAATCAGGCCACCGGTAATCCGTGACAGCCAGACCGGCAGTTTTTGGTCCAAATGTTTTATCATGCCCTGGAGTTATGGGGTCTTGATTCGATCTTCCATACCTATCGGCGACGTTTTCGCTTCAGTCCGAGCAGGGCCATGCCCAGGAGCGACAGGCCCGCCGGCTCGGGGATGGGGATTCTCAGGTCAGAGCCATATTTGAAGTTCCCGATGACGGCGTATGGCAGGTCCTGGCCCCAATCATCGAGCGGGGAGTCGAAAACGACATTGAAGCTTGGCCACCCTAGGCCGATATAATCATCGCGGGCGGTAGACCCGACGAATACGTCGTCGATGTAGTAATGGATTCTGCCGTCGTCGTCGGAGAGCTGCATTTTGAGGTTGACCCATCGCCCGTCGCCCCCTTCCGGCCGATCGACTCCCGAATTCTGCCAGGACCCGCCAGCATCGCCCCAGGCCCAGTTGAACCAGTAGGTGTCATTGGCGTTCTCGGGTGTGACCCCACCGATCATGGTATCGGTCCAGTCGTCCTCGACGACGCTGGGCGGCACGTTATACAGTTGGCCTGCGACGTCCAGCCCGGTGAAGTATCCGTAGTCATACCAGTCGACGCTGACCCAAGGATTGTACTGTTTATCGAAGGCTCCGGGATGCAGGTTTTCGCTATGCACGATGCCCCAATACTGGCCGGTTTCCGTCACGCTATCGACGGTGATCTTCGCCCCGTAGCTTCCGGGCCGTCCGTAGGGACTCAGTTCGATCTGTTCCATCGTGGCGACCGGAGGATCACCGTGCCGGTAGCCGGAGTCCACCCAGCCCGGCGCGTAGTCTCCGGTCCAGCCCTCTTCGAAATGGTAATGTATCTGGTACGGGCTTCGCTGGAGAGAAAAGTTCGACGCCCCAGCCGTGGCGGATGCAACAACCAGAACAGACGAGATCATCGCAACAGCAAATAAACGCTTCATCTTCCTTCCTCCTTCTCCTTGTATCCGAGGATCAGTTTCGGTCCATGCCGCCGCAGGCATGAGACCACTCGTACGGGTCACATCATTCGCGGAACGCAGACAGATTGATTGGTTCGGGATCAGCGGCGATGCTACCCGGACGGGCATCGCCGATGGAGCGGTCGAGGAACGGTGGGGTGCCGGTCTGTCAGAGAGTCAGGCGACTTCGCTCAGCCGGCGTCGCTTCCCCCGTTTCCCTCATACTGGCTGTAGTACTGGTGATACTGGTAGTAGTAATTATACCGGTATCCGTAGCCCTTCAGCGTCTTTGGTCGGACCTCGTTGACCACGGCCCCGATGAGATTCCCGTGTACGGTCTGGAGCTGCTTTCGGGCGCGCCGTGCGGCCTCGCGTCTTGTCGAGCCCGACCGCAAGACGAGAATCGTGCCGCTCGCGTTCGCCGACAGCGGTGCGTTATCAGCGAGGAACGGGACGGGGCAGGAGTCGTAGATGACCGCGTCATACTGTTCTGCCACCCGTTTCATGAACGCCGCCATGGCCTGTCCGCCGAGCAGTTCCGCCGGGTTGGGCGTGCTCTTTCCGGCGGTCAGAATGTGGAGGTTCTCTTTGACCTCCTCGTTCTCGTCGTCGTGGACAGTCTGCACAAGGTCCTCGAGGCGTTCGCCTTCGACCAGCAGATTGGTCAGCCCCGGCTCTTTGTCGAGGCCGAATGCTTCTCCGACCATCGGACGCCGCAGGTCGGCGTCGACCAGGAGCACTTTTCGGCCCTCTCGTGCGAGGGTAATCGCCAGGTTGGTTGCGAGGATCGTTTTCCCTTCGCCCGGAGCCGGTGATGTTACGTGCAGGGCTTTCATCTGCCCGAGCTCGCCGCTGAAGTACACGTTCGTCCGGATGGTCCGGAACGCCTCGCTGGCCGAGCCGCGGGTGCTGTGCAGAGCATACGACGCCCGGCCGGAGAACCCGTTGCCGCTGCCGTTTTCGGCGGCGATGCGGGGGACGTATCCCAGCGCGGCCATGCCGAGCCGCTCTTCGACTTCTTCGGGCACTTTTACCGTGTCGTCGAGATGTTCGAGCAGGTATGCCAGGCCGAGGCCCAGAATAATCCCGAGCATCCCGCCGGCGACCAGCGCCCGCTGCCGGTTCGGGCTGGTGAAGTGTCGCGGCGTCTCGGCCCGTTCGGCTATGGTGGTGCTGGTTGCCCCGGTCCCTTTGCTCAGGTCGACTTCCTTCATCCGGGCCAGGATGACGCTGTACAGTCGCGTCTGCCGCTCGGCGTTTCGCTCCAGCCGCTGGTATCTGTGCGACTGCCTGGCCAGGTCGAGAGCCAGTTCGTTCTGCCCTTCGAGCGCCCGCTCGATCTGTTCTTCGCGCGAGAGCAGTTGCTCGTGCTCGGCCTGCAGTGCCTTTGCGACGCGAACGGCGGTCTCCCGCAACCGGCCTTCGAGCAGTTCTTTCCGGTCTTCGAGGTCGGCGATTCTCTGTTCCCGGTCGAGGGAATCTTCCTCGGCTCGTTGTTTGCGGAGGCCGGCATCGACCACGGCGGCACCACGGACGGTCTCCTTGAATTCCGCCTCGAGGTAGTCCCGGTTCATCTCGAGCTGGGTCACTCTGGGATGTTTCGGCCCATACGTCCTTTGTGCGTTGCGGATGACGAGGTCGATGTCTCTCAACCTGCCCTGGGCCGCCCGCACCGGGGCAGCGGACGCAATCGACGGAATGGCGAGCAGGGCATCGACGTCGACCTGGCCATCGACGGCCGCTTCGATGGGCTGGGGTATCCGGGCCAGATTGTTTTGTGCGGCGGCCCGTTTGGCGCTGTCGATGTTCAGTGTCACCTCGGCAATCTCATCCTCGAGGTCTTCGATGGCAGAGGCGGACCGGATTGCCCTGACCTCGAGCAGTGCGTCGATGCCCGCGCCGTTCTCGAGTGCTGTGGCCGCGGCCTGGGCCGCCACGCTGGCCTCGAGCTGGAGCATCTGGATGGACGTGTACTGGTCGGTGAGCCGCTTAAGCCGGTCGGAGATGGGGGTGTCGGATTCGGGCCCGGCGCCCAGTTGAGGAATCCGCGACGTGGTCCGGAATTCCTCGAGTTCATCCTCGGCCTCGGCCAGGGCCAGTTCCTGATTATCCTTCTGCTGCTGAAGCATCTCGAACGTCTCTTGGGCAGACGACTTGTGCGTGGCGATCCGATGGGCGACAAACGCATCGGAGACCACGTTCGCTATCAGCGCCGCCGTGTTGGGATCGGTGTGGCGGGCGGTGAGCGTCACCAGGTGCGTGTCTTCCATCCGTTCGGCGGACACGAGTCCCCGCAGCCGCTCCCACGGCTCGCCCGGCC
>PUPC01000200.1 GCA_003553185.1 Planctomycetota bacterium
CGGCCCTCATTTTCGGCGTAATCGGCAGCGCCTGGCTGTCCGACCTGTTCAGCGAACAATACCTGGGTACCGGGCCAATAGCGACGGCGTTGATCTCGATGCGGGAGACGGTGGCCCTGTTCGACCTGATGGAGCAGCCGATGATCGGGCTGGGGCTGGCCCTGGGGATCGGTGTGCTCATCCAGTTTTACGGGATCGGGCTGTTCATCTACAGGAGATGTCGGCGCGGGGATTACTTCTCGGCGTTCAGCGACGGGGTGCTGTGGATGTTCTTCCTGCCGGGTCTGATGTTGATGCTCGGGTCCGTGGTGGCCGATCTGCCCGGCCTCTGGTTCCGGATCGGGCTGTGGACGACGCTGGCCAGCGCCGTGGGGCTGGTCCTCACTCAGGGCCGGCACGAGGAGAGCTTGCCGGCCAAGGCGATCACCGGGCTGATCAGCTTGTACGGCATCCTGGGCACCTACGGGGCCACCTCGTTCCTCAGCGACGCTTTGTCCTACTCCCGGCTTCTCGCCCTTGGTCTGGCCACGGTGGTCATCGGGATGGCGGTCAACCGCATCTCCGCGATGGCGTTCGAGCTCCCCGTCGTCGGAATCGTGGCCCTGGTGGTGGTTTTCGCTGGCGGGCACGTCATCAATTTTCTGTTGTGTATCCTGAGCGGGTTTGTGCATTCGCTCCGCTTGATATTTGTGGAAGTGTTCACGCGGTTCTACGAGGGCGGCGGCACGCCCTTTGCGCCGCTTGGCATGCCGGAATCGGTCCACATCATCGACGAGTCCCGTTGAGTGATGGCGCCGGGCACGGCAAAGAAAGGAGTTGAAGATGGGAATTGAACAGTTGATCTCTTTGGACACGGGAATCGCCTGGGCGGTCCTCGGGGCAATCGCGGCCGTGATGTTCGGCGGGATGGGGTCGGCGAAGGGCATTCGGATCGCCGCCGCACAGGGGGCGGGCGTCATGGCCGAGGAGCCGGGGCTCTTCGGCAAGTTGTTTCCGCTGATAGCCATGCCCGGAACGCAGGGTATCTATGGGTTTATCTATGCCTTTCTGGTGATGGTCCAGACGGGCTTTTTCGACGCGGAGGCCGAGGTTGCGATCGACCCGGTGACCGGGATGGCCTTCGGGCTGGTGGGCATCGGGGCGGGCGTCGTATTCTGGCTGAGCGGCGTCAATCAGGGCCAGGCATCCGCCGCCTCGATCAACCTCACCGCCAAGGAGCCGGACCAGTTCGGGCGGGCGATCATCCTTCCCGCACTCGTCGAGTTCTATGCGATGCTGGCCCTGCTCGCCTCCATCTTCTTCCTGTTCTTCCTCGAGTAGCGGCTGGTGCCATGAGCGTAAAGAACATCGAAAAGAAAATCATCGAGTCGTCCAACGACCAGGCCGAGCAGATCGTCTCGGATGCCCGAGAGCGGGCCGCCGACCGGCTCGCCGCCGCCGAGAAGAACGAGCAGGAGAGGGCGGAACAGGCCGAGGCCGATACCCGGGACGCGCTGACGCAGCAGCTCGAACGGGCGGCTACCTCGGCACGCGCCGCCAACAAGCTCAAACTGCTCACCCGGAAGTCCGAGATGCTCGGAGCCGTCTTCGAAGACGCCGTCGAGCGGTTCATCGGCGACCGGGGTGGTGCCTATCGGGAGTGGCTTGCGAGCCAGGTCGAGGCGGCCGGCGAGAGCGAGGGCACGCTGGTCCCCGCCGAGCCGGACCGCAGTGCGATTGAGGAGCTGCTCGCCGAGCAGGACAGCCCGGCCGAGTTGGCCGACGAATCGCTCCCCCTGCGGGGCGGGTTCGTCCTCCGGGGCGACCGGATCGACGAGGATTTCTCGCTCGACTCCCGGCTGGCCGACCTCCGGGCCGAACTCCTGCCGGAACTGGCGAAGCAGGCGTTCCCGGAGAAAGCGGACGACGAGAAGGAAAACGAAAAGGACGCCGACGACGAGTAGCCGCCGGGCGACTCGGAGAGGCGTCGAACGACGATAGAAACGTAGAGGCGATGCGATGGACGAGGAGATGGACTGGGGATATGCCAGCGGCGCGGTCGCTGTGCTGGAGACCTTTCTGGTCGCCCCGGCCGCGCTCGCCGAGTTGGCCGGGAATGCCGACTCGGTCGACGCCATCCTCTCCCGGGCGCTCCGCAGCCCCGTCTATGAAGGCATCCAGGGCAGCGAGATCAAGGACCCGAACAGCGCGGCCGACGCGGTCGAGGCGGCGGTGGTCGGATACATCCGGGCGTTCGTCTCCTGCTGCCCCAGCCCGGCCGTCGCCGAACCGTTTCTGCTCGAACACGATATGCGCGACCTGGCGAACCGGCTGAAGGCAGAGCACAGCGGGGTCGAACGGAACCGCGTCGAGCTCGCCCGGGTCCCGGAAGACGGGATCGAGGACTGGCTGGCCGACCGCCCGCGGCTGAAGGCGGTGGCCCGCGAGCTTGACGAGGCGGGCGAACAGGTGCCGCCCGACAGGATTGATCGGCTGCTCGACGGGGCGTTCATCGCCATGCTGCCCGAGTTGACCGAACCGCTCGGCTCGGCTTTGATCGACCGATGGGCCCGGCAGAACCAGGAGCATCGGGCACTGCTCGCCGTGTTGCGTGCCCGCCGTGCCGGGGTCGAGCCGGACGAGATTCGCCTCGCCCTGCTCCGCGACGTTCCGACCGGCGACGAGCTGGCCGGGCTGGCCGAGGCGGACGACAGCGAGCTGGGCCGGATGCTGGCCGGGCACGTGCCGCCGGACGCGATCGAGGAGTTCGACCCGCAGGCCGGAGGCACGGCCATCCAGGCACTGGAAGACCGGCTCGACGCAGAGCTGGCTGCCACCCTGGAGCCGGCCCGATATGTGCCGTTCGGCCCGGAACGGGTGTTGTCGTACATGTGGCGGCTGTTTCAGGAAGACCGCAACCTGCGTGCGGTGCTCGGCGGGCTGGCCGGAGAGATCGGGCCGGACCTGACCCGGGCCGCGTTGCGAGGTGTCCATGGCTAAGATGATTGCGATCGGCGTCGAGCAATTCGCCCTGGTATTCGGGGCGCTGGGGTTCGAGATGCACGTGGTGGACCCGCCTGAGTTCCTGGAGACGCTGGAGTCGGCGCTCGGCGATCCGGACGTGGGGCTGGTCGTCTGCGGCGAATCGAGCATCACCGCCCACGATATGCATGAGTTCCGGGCGTTGATGCTGGAGGGCGGGGCGGCCGTGGTGGTCTTGCCCGACCAGCCGGAGCCGCATCACACCGGCCGCGAGCTGATGCGCCAGGCCATCGAGGCGGCGGCAGGAGTTGACCTGCTCACCTCGGTGCAGGAAGAATCGGAAGAAGAGGAATGAGCAGACTCGGAAGGACGCTGCGGAGCAGCATCGAACATACGAGGTTTCTGAACACGCTGGACGCCGGCGGCCGACGGCCGCGGGCCGCCAGCCGATAGCGAAAAGAGGAATCGATGGCAGAGGATAAAGCAGGCAGGGTGATTCGGGTATCGGGGCCGCTCGTGGTCGCGGTCGATCTCGAAGGGACCAAGATGCACGAGGTAGTCCGCGTCGGCGAGGAGCGTCTGTTCGGCGAGGTGATCGAGATTCGCGGCGAGGAGCACTCGATCCAGGTGTACGAGGCGACCGAGGGGATCGGGGCCGGGGCCCCGGTCGTCCCCACGCACATGCCGCTCTCGGTCGAGCTCGGGCCGGGCATGATCGGCACGATCTACGACGGCATCCAGCGGCCGCTGGAACAGGTCGAGGCACAGGCCGGCAATTTCATCCCCCGGGGGATCGAGGCCGATGCGCTCGATCGGGAGAAGACCTGGAAGTTCGTCCCCGACGCCAAGGAGGGCGATGAAGTCGGGCCGGGCGACGTCATCGGGCACGTGGAAGAGACCGAGGCGATCGTCCACAAGATCATGGTCCCACACGGCGTCCGCGGCAAGCTGACCGGGATCGAGGAGAAGGAGACGACCGTCGAGGACACCGTGGCGGTCGTCGAGACCGAGGACGGCGAGAAGGAACTGTCGATGCTCCAGCGGTGGCCGGTGCGGACCCAGCGGCCGGTGGCCGACCGGATCGCCCCCCGCGAGCCGCTGGTCACCGGGCAGCGGGTGCTCGACACCCTGTTCCCGCTGGCCAAGGGCGGGACCGCCTGTGTGCCCGGCCCGTTCGGCTCGGGTAAGACGGTCGTCCAGCACCAGCTCGCCAAGTGGGCCGACGCCGACATGATCGTGTACGTGGGATGCGGCGAGCGGGGGAACGAGATGACCGATGTGCTCCAGCATTTCCCCCAGCTCGAGGACCCGCACACGGGCCGGCCGCTGATGGAGCGGACCATCCTGCTGGCGAACACCAGCAACATGCCCGTCGCCGCCCGCGAGTCGAGCGTGTTCACCGGGATCGCGATGGCCGAGTATTTCCGCGACATGGGCTACGACGTGGCGATGATGGCCGACTCGACCTCGCGATGGGCCGAGGCGATGCGCGAGATTTCCGGTCGCCTGGAAGAGATGCCCGGCGAAGAGGGCTACCCGGCCTACCTGAGCAGCCAGATCGCGTCGTTCTACGAGCGGGCCGGGCGTGTGGTCTGCGTCGGCTCGGACGAGCGAAAGGGAAGCATCAGCTTGATCGGCGCCGTCAGCCCGCCCGGCGGCGACCTGTCCGACCCCGTCGTGCAGTCCACCCTCCGAGTGGTTCGTGTCTTCTGGGGGCTGGACGACGACCTCGCCTCGCAGCGGCACTTCCCCGCCATCAACTGGAGCAACAGCTATTCGCTGTACCGCGAGAACGTGGACGACTACGTGTCGGACACCATCGGGGCGGCCTGGCGGAAGAACCGGACCGAGGCGTCGAGCATCTTGCAGAAGGAGGCGGAGCTCGAGGAGATCGTCCAACTGGTCGGGATGGACGCGCTGTCCGCTGCCGACCGGCTGACCATGCAGATCGCGCGGATGATCCGGGAGGACTTCCTCCAGCAGAGCGCGTTCATGGAGATCGACACCTACACCTCGCTGGAGAAGCAGTTCCGGATGCTCGACCTCATCACCCGGTTCCATCACAAGGCCCGCGAGCTGGTCCAGGCGGCGGCCGAGAAGGACGAGGAGTTCGACGTCGAGGAGCTGCACGACCTGCCGGTGGTCACCCGCATCGCCCGGGCGAAACTGATCCCCGAGGACGAGATGGAGCAGTTCGACGAGATACAGGCGGAGATCGACGAACAGATCGACGGCCTGAAGGAGCCGGAAAAGCAAACCGAGCAAAAGGAATAGCACAAGAGGTCGGCACGGCCCGCAGCCGTGCCCGCCCCGATAGCAATTGAGGTGAAACCGTGGCAAAAGAATACAAGACCGTCCGAGACATCGTCGGGCCGCTGATGCTGGTCGAGAACGTGGAAGGGGTGACATTCGGCGAGTTGGCCGAGGTCCAGTTGGCCGACGGGACAAGCAGACTGGCCCGCGTCCTCGAGGCGACGACCGACACCGCCCTGGTCCAGGTGTTCCAGGGGACCAACGGCATCGCTCCGGGCCGGGTCAAACTCAAGTTCCTCGGTCGTGGCCAGAAACTGGGCGTCTCGCCCGACATCGTCGGCCGGATGTTCGACGGGATGGGCCGGCCCATCGACGGCGGGCCGGAGGTCATCCCCGACCAGAGCATGGACATCAACGGGTCGCCCATCAACCCCTGCTCGCGCGACTACCCCAACGAGTTCATCCAGACCGGCATCTCGGCCATCGACGTGATGAACACCCTGGTCCGCGGCCAGAAGCTGCCGCTGTTCACCGGCTCGGGCCTGCCCCACGCCGTGCTCGGCGCCCAGATCGCCCGGCAGGCAAAGGTGCTGGCCACCGAGGAAGACTTCGCCGTCGTCTTCTGCGCGATGGGCGTCACCTTCGAGGAGTCGAACTACTTCGTCGAGGACTTCCGGCGGACCGGTGCCATCGAGCACGCCGTCCTGTTCATCAACCTCGCCGACGACCCGGTCATCGAGCGGATCGCCGCCCCGCGAGTCGCCCTCTCCGCCGCCGAATACCTCGCGTTCGAGCTCGACCTGCACGTGCTGGTGATCCTCACCGACATGATCAACTACTGCGACGCTCTCCGCGAGATATCGGCCGCCCGAAAAGAGGTGCCCGGCCGGCGCGGATACCCCGGCTACATGTACACCGACCTCGCCCAGATTTACGAACGGGCCGGCCGGCTGGAGAATCGGAAGGGATCGATCACCCAGATCCCGATCGTCTCGATGCCCGGAGACGACAAGACCGACCCGGTCCCCGACCTCACCGGATACATCACCGAGGGCCAGATCTTCCTCGACCGGCCGCTCGACGCCGCCGGCATCTACCCGCCCATCGACGTGCTCCC
>PUPC01000096.1 GCA_003553185.1 Planctomycetota bacterium
ACGACGACCTCAACATCGCACCGGCCCTGGCACACCTGTTCGAGTTCATCCGGCAGGTGTACAAGCTCGATGTCGGCGCCGCCGACGCCCGCCGGTGCGCGGAGGCCGTCCGGGAGATCGATGCCGTGCTCGGCGTGCTGACCGGCGAGGAGGGGGAGGGAGGCGACCCTCTCAACGAGGAAATCGAGTCACTGATCGAGGAACGGCAGCAGGCGAGGGCGGAGCGGGATTATGCCCGGGCCGACGCCATCCGTGACGACTTGGCGGCACGCGGGATCGTCCTCAAGGATACCCCCGACGGCGTCCGGTGGGAACGAAAATGACCGGGCATCATCGGCCAGGACTCGTACCTGCCCGCGCCGGCCTTACCGCACCACATACCGGTGGCCGAGTGTCACCACGAAGACCGACATCAGGAACGCCCCGGTGAACGCCTGTGCCCCGGCGACCAGTCGCCATATGCCGGGGTGCGGCCGATAATCGCCATAGCCGAGGGTGGTGAATGTGACGGTGCTGAAATAGATGCCCTCGCGCAGACTGATCGTTTCGCTGGGAATGTCGGTTGCGACCTCTTCCGAAAGGACCGCATCCAGCACGGCGACATCGGCGGAGTAGATTCCGTTGCCGACCGCGTACAGCCCCCCGCAAAACAGGATGATGAGCAGGGACCACAGAAACGGCAGGAAGTACTTCTCGAAATATCCGCAGAGAACTTCGAGAACGCAATGGGTCAGCCACAGTCCGAAGGTTCGCAGGCCTTTGAACGAGCGGAACCATTCGTCCCGCTTTGCCCCCAGGTCCCGCCTCCGCTGACGGGTCTCGCGGAACGCGAACTCGCTCGCGCCATCGCGGTTGTCCGACTCCTGGAACATCCGCTTGATGCTTCGGAAGCCCGGTCCGGTGGCCAGGATAGGGCGGCAATCGATCGGCCTCAGACCCCGGGCGCCCCGCAGGTCGGCCCAGTCGATACACGCCCCGGTCAGCTTCACCCCGGCCAGCCGGGCGCCCCGCAGGTCGGCGTTATACAGGTTCGCGCCATCCAACCTTGCCCGGTCGAGATGTGCACCCTGCAGCTGCGTCTCGTGCAGGTCGGCGCCCCGGAGGTCGGCCGCCTCGAGGTGGATGCCCTGGAGGTCGGTGTACGCCAGGCGGACGCCGTGCAGCGGCTGGCCCTGTTCAACCATCCGCTCGATCTCGTCGCGGAGAGAAGTCAGCTCCGTCAGGTCTTCGGTCGGCGCTCGATGGCCGCTGATGTTCCGGGGATGCATCGAGCACCGCTTCCCCTTGCTTGCCGGCCGGCTGCAGCACTGCTCATGGCAGATCGGGCAGGTATATTGGCATGTGCTGGACGGAGCATCCGGCCCGCCGGAGTCGCCTGCTTGTCGCTCCGCTCCTGGCTCACTCATATCATGGTTCCACGCCAAGGTCCTTGACGGTGAAAATCGGTGTAAACCGGACGCCCCGTTTTTCGAACGCCTCGGACGCCCCGGCCAGCCGGTCGACCATCGCGATCACCCGTATCACCTCGCCGCCGGCCGCTTCCACCGCGTCCATCGCCCGTAGTGTGCTTCCGCCGGTGGTCACCACGTCCTCGACCATCAGCACTCGGTGGCCGGGCTGGAGGTTCCCCTCGACCTGGCGGCCGGTCCCGTGCTGCTTCTGCTCCTTCCGGCAGATGAACCCGGCGAGCTCGCGGCCCTGCAGGTCGGCGACGGCCAACACGGCCCCGATGATCGGGTCGGCCCCCATCGTCATCCCGCCCACCGCATCGATCCGCTCGCCTTCGATCATCGCCAGGATGACCTGTGCGAGCACGTGGGCGCCGTCCGACGACAGGGTGAGCAGGCGGCCGTCGATATAGTAATGGCTCTTCTGGCCCGAGGCCAGAGTGAACTCGCCGGTCTGGAACGCATCGCGCTGGACCAGTTCCAGCAACCGTGCTCTGTCTGCGTCTTGATCCATCCTGTCGTCTCCCGAATTTTTCCCCGATTCTAGCGGCGGCGGCGGCCAAGTCAACATCGGGGCCGTTTCGAGCGGCCCAGACGCTTGACTTTGTGCGGGGTCGCTTCTATAATTCGGCCTTCGTATGGACCTGCCCGCCGATGTGGGCATAGGGACGGTATTTACCGGACGACACCGGGCGGTCCGCCCTACAGCGATATCCCGATAAGACACAAGGTCTTATGGTAGAGGACGTGGTGAACTCGGAGATGAAAATACTGTCGGGGACAGCCAATCCCGGCTTGACCGATGCCATCTGCTCGCACTTGGGCATCCCGGTCGGCACTGCGCTGATCGAACGGTTTCCCGACGGCGAACTGAATATCAAGGTCCAGGACGACGTGCGCGGCACGGACCTGTTCATCGTCCAGCCCACCTGCTGCCCGCAGAACGAGATGTTGATGGAGCTCCTGATGCTCATCGACTGCGCGTCGAGGGCGTCCGCCGGCCGAATCACCGCGGTGGTGCCCTACTACGGATACGCCAGGAAGGACCGCAAGGACGAGGGCCGGGTCCCGATCACCGCCAAGCTGGTGGCGAATATGCTGGTTACCGCCGGGGCCGACCGGGTGCTGGTGATGGACCTGCACGCCCCCCAGATCCAGGGCTTTTTCGACATCCCCGTCGACCATCTCTTCGCCAAGCCGGTCTTCCTGAAACGGCTGAAGCAGATGGACCTCGGCGACCTGGTCTGCGCCAGCCCGGACATCGGCAGCATGAAGATGGCCATCAATTATGCCCACGTGTTGGGCACACCGGTCGCCTCGTGCCACAAGCAGCGGATCAGCAGCGAGACGGTCAAGATCAACGCCGTGGTCGGCGATGTGGCCGGCAAGAACGTGCTCATCGTCGATGACCTGGTCGCCAGCGGCGGCTCGATTGCCACCGCGACCGAATACCTGAAGGAAGCGGGAGCCGGGCAGATTTACGCCTGCGCTACCCACCCGGTGTTGTGCGGGAACGCCATTTCGCTGCTCGAAGACGCGCCCATCTCAAAGGTGTTCGTCACCGATACCATCCCGCTCCCCGACGATGGGGTGCCGGAGAAATTCGAGGTCGTCTCGGTCGCACCGTTCATCGCCGAGGCGATCAAGCGGATTCATATGAACATGTCCGTCAGTTACCTATTCCGAGATACAGAACCACAATGAACGAACAAACGATCAAAGCGGAAAGACGCGAAGAAACGGGCTCCAGTGCGGCCCGCCGACTGCGACGGAACGGGAAAATCCCTGCCGTCGTCTACGGCCACAAAGAGGACGCGGTCCCCATCCAGCTCGATGCCGAGGACGTGAACCAGATATTCGCCCATCGGATGATGATGGTGTCGCTCAAGACCGGGCGGACCACCGACCAGGTGTTGGTGAAAGAAGTCCAACTCGACCCGTTCGGCGAAGAGATCCTCCACCTCGACTTCGAGCGGGTGGCGATGGACGAGGTCGTCGAGATCGAATGCCCGGTCGAGTTCGTGGGCACACCGAAGGGCGCCGCCGCTGGTGGTGTGACCGAACACCCGGTGACCGACCTGACCGTGCAGTGCCTGCCCGGCGACATCCCCGAGAACATCAGCGTCCGCGTGTCCGAACTCGAGATCGGCGACACGATCATCGTTGGAGACATCGAGGCGCCCGAGGGCGTCGAGATCATCACCGAACCGGAAGCCGTCCTGATCACCATCCGGCCGCCGGAGGAACTGGAAGAGGAAGAAGAAGAACTCCTGGTCGAGGAGCCCGAACTGATCGGCCGCGAGGAAGACGAAGAAGAGGTCGAGGAAGGCGAGGCACCGGAACGGTCCGAAGAAACCGGCTGACCCAGAGACGGGAGCGCCGACATGCTTGCCGCCTTTGGGTTGGGCAACCCGGGAAGACGATACAGCGGGACCCGGCATAATGTCGGGTTCGCCGTGATCGACCTGGTGGCCGCCCGATGCGGAGAGAACGTGTCGAAGCGGCGCCATAACGCACGTCTGGGCGAGGTCGGCACAGGGACCGGACGGCTCCTGCTGGTGAAGCCGCAGACGTATATGAACCAATCGGGCCGGTCGGTTCGGTCGGTCGTCGACTGGTACGGGCTGGAGCCAGACGAACTGATCGTGGTTTGCGACCACCTCGATCTGGAGCCCGGACGGATTCGGATTGGCCGCAAGGGCTCCAGCGGCGGCCAACGAGGACTGCGGTCGGTCGCCGCCGCCCTGGGCACCGACGAATATCCCCGCCTGCGGGTGGGGATCGGTCGCCCGCCGGTCAGGATGGACGCAGTAGACTATGTGCTCGGCCGGTTTACGGCCGGCGAACGGAAAATCGTGGCGGATGCCGTCGAGCAGGCCGCCGAAGCAATATTGTGCTGGGCTGACGAAGGAATCGACGCCTGCATGAACAGGTTCAACTGAAGGGGCTAGAAGCTTGCGAGAATACGAAGGAATGTTCCTGGTCAACGACAAGAAGGCGTCCGACGATTTCGAGGGCGTCGCAGATCACATCCGCGCCATCCTCGAAAGACGAGGCGCCAACATCGATACCCTCGAATTATGGGAGAGCGGCCGGCTGGCCTATCCCGTCGAGGGCCGGACCCACGGGGCACACGTCCTCGGCCGCTTCGAAGCGGACCCGTCCGACATCTCCGACATCAAGCGGGAATGCCGCATCTCGAATATCGTCATGAGGGCGATGATCCTCAGGGCGGACGACATCGGCACCTCCGTCGAACAGGCCCGGGAAGAAGAGAAGGAACGCAAAAGACAGGCCGCAATACGCGCCGGAGAAATCGACGAAGACGAAGAGGATGAAGACGACTACGACGAAGAGTACGACGAAGACGAGGAATACGACGAGGACGCGGACGACGAAGAAGACGAAAGCGAAGACGAAGAAGAAGACGGGGAAGAAGCAGAGGCCGACGAAGACGAACAGGCGGACGAACCGGAGGGAAATGACGAGCCCGAGGAGGATGACGAAGAGGGCGAAGAACCGAATCGTTGAACCGACAGGACTGGCCCGGGAGAAAATAATGTCTGCAAACCTGAACAAAGTCTTTTTGATAGGAAACGTGGCCCAGGACCCCGAAGTGCGATATATATCCTCCGGCACCGCCGTGCTCGACCTGCGGTTGGCGGTCAACCGCAGGACCAAGCAGGACGACGGCACCTGGGGCGAAGAAACGACGTTCCTCGACGTCACCTGCTGGGGGCGCCAGGCGGAAAACTGCGCCGAGTACCTGAGCAAGGGCCGGCCCGTCTTCGTCGAGGGATACCTGCGGCTGGACCAGTGGCAGGACAAGGAGTCCGGCCAGAACCGCCAGCGGCTCCGGGTGACCGCCCAGAACGTGCAGTTTCTCGGCAGCGGCGGCGGTGGTGGTGGCGGCGGTGGTGGCGGCAGGCGCGGCGGCCAGGGAGGCGGCCCGCGCCCGCCCGTGGATCAGACGCCCGGCCCCCCGACCGATGGCGACCTGTCCGACGACGACATTCCGTTCTAGATAAGAGAATCAGGAGGTACCGACGACCGATGGCAAGACGACGAAGACCATACACCCGGCCGGGCGATAAATCCCGATGCCGGTTCTGCAAGCTGGACATCGACCAGGTGGACTACAAGGACGTGAATACCCTACGCAAAATGTTGACGGGGCAGGGAAAGATATTCTCTCGCAGGCGATCAGGAAACTGCAGCGCCCACCAGCGAAGTGTGAAGAAAGCGATCAAGCGGGCGCGGGAGATCGCCCTGCTCCCCTACTCAGGCAGATAGCCCCAGGAACGGGGCCTTGGAGGTTTTTTGATGAAAGTACTGCTCAGGGAGAGCGTGGACAAACTGGGTGAACGCGGAGAAATCGTGGACGTGGCTAACGGCTACGCCCGAAATTACCTGCTGCCGAAACAAATCGCCGTCCGGGCGACCGAGGCGAATTTCGCAGAACTCGAGCGCGAAAGAGAGCGCATCGCCCGGCTCGCCGAAAAGGAGCTGGCCGACCGAAAGGCCGCCATCGAGCGATTGGAACAGAGCTCCTGCACCATCGTCGCCGCCGCAAGCCCCGAGGGGCACCTGTACGGCTCGGTGGGGCCGCGCCAGATTGCAGAAGCACTCTCCGAGGACGGTATCGAGGTCTCACCGGCCGATATCGACCTCGACGAACCGTTCGACGAGACCGGAGTTTACCTCGTTCAGGTACGTCTGGGGCCGGACGAGGTCGCATCGACCCGGCTGTGGATCGTCGCCGAGTAGCGGCCACGCGATACCCGGGAGATGTTCGAACCGTGCAGACGGTGTGCCTGCCCAGCGGGAACAGCG
>PUPC01000210.1 GCA_003553185.1 Planctomycetota bacterium
ACGCTCCGGCGTCGGATGACACAGGAGCCGTACAAGGGCAGCATCTACGCCAAAACCGGACACATCCGGGGAGTCAGCGCCCTTTCCGGATATGCTCGGGCCGGCGAACGGCTGGTCGCCTTCAGCATCATTGTCAACAGTCCCAGGACCCCTGAGGGCCGCCGCCTGCAGGATCGAATCTGCCGAGCCCTTGTGGACAGCTCCCAATGAAGTTCACCCCCGGCGACGATTCTTTGGTCGTCCACTGTCCCGCCAAGGTCAACCTGTTCCTCGAAATCCGCGGCATCAGGCCCGACGGCTACCACGAGATCGAGACCGTTATGCAGGCGGTGACCTTCTACGACCGCCTGACCCTCCGCCCGCGGGCCGAGTCCGGTATCTCGCTCGACTGTTCCGACCCGACGCTGCCCCAGGACGACCAGAACCTGGCGTACCGGGCCGCCGACCTGCTCGACGCGACGGTCGGGCTGCCGTCGGGCGTCTCCATTCGGCTGGACAAGCAGATTCCGGCCGGTGCCGGCCTGGGCGGGGGCAGCAGCGACGGGGCCGGAGTGCTCGCCGGGCTCGACCGGCTGTTCGGCCTCGGACTGTCTGTCGAGGACCTCTGCCGGTCAGCGAGCGAGTTGGGGTCCGACACCCCCTTCTTTCTATACGGGGCGACCGCACTGTGCCGCGGCCGGGGCGAGCGGGTCTCGCCCGTGCCGGCGGCCACGCCCATGCACTACGTCATCTGCTGTCCCGAGCAGCCCGTCCCGACGGCCGAGGCCTATCGAACTCTGGACAGAGCGGGCTTGACAAACGAGAAACGCAGCGCTAGTTTCATGCTCGATTCCCTGCAGTCGGGGGACATCGAACGAATCCGGAGCGATCTGTTCAACCGATTTGGCGAGGTCGCCGAACGGTTGGCCCCGGACGTAGGCCGCACGAAAAACATGCTGGCAGCCCACGGCTCTCGGGGCATATTGGTGTCCGGGAGCGGCTCGGCGGTCTTTGCGGTCTTCCCTACAGGGGAAGACGCCGCGGCCGTTGCTCGCCGAGTGCGAGAATGCGGCTGCCGCCGGGTCTTTGTGGCTCGCAGCGAACCGACGACGACCGATACGTGAGAAAGGCACCGTGTGGCGGGTCGGGCTGGCCCGTCCGAAACGTGAAGTGGATCACCGGGGCGACACAACAGGCGAAGCAGAGATCGGCCCGGGCCGAGGACGCTTTTGAGGAAGGGGGACACCGATGAAGGTTACAGACGCCCAGATCAAGCTGGTAAACGACCGGTCCAACAAGCTCCAGGCCTTCTGTACGGTCACCGTGGACGACGAGTTCGTCATTCGAGACATCAAGATAATCAAGGGCACCAACGGATACTTCGTGGCGATGCCCAGTCGGAAACTGATGGACCGGTGCCCGTCGTGCAAAGGGAAAAATCACCTGCGTGCACTCTATTGCAACCGATGCGGCGGGTCCCTGCCCGACGGACGGGTGAGCCACGACTCCGAGGGCCGGCCGAAGCTGCACGCCGACATCGCACATCCCATTAATCAGGCCTGTCGCGACACGATTCAATCGGCCATCATCGCGGCCTACGAAACGGAGCTTGAAAACTCGCGGCAGCCCGGATATGTTGCGGCCTCGGACAATGAAGACGACTACGACGACGATTCCTATGACGACGACGTGGTGGAGGTCGAGGAACCGCCCGTCCGGGATCGAATCAGCCCGCCGCCGGACGATGAATCGGAGGGGGCCGACGCCGGGTCATTCGCCAGCGGCATATTCTGAACCGACCGTGGCCCGGCCGGGCCGATTTCCCTGCACCTCGAACGGGTCCACGGCTTTCGTACTGACTTGTATGGAGAACTTGAACTGTGAAAACCGGCGCTCAACTGCTGATCGATTCGCTCCAGGCCATCGGGATTGAAGTCCTGTTCGGAATCCCAGGCGGAGTGGTCATACCCATCTTCGATGTCTTGTACGACGCCGACATGAAATCCGTCCTCATGCGCCATGAACAGGCGGCGGCACATGCCGCCGACGGATACGCCCGGGCCAGCGGGAAGCTTGGCTGCTGCCTCGCCACCTCGGGGCCCGGGGCCACCAACCTGGTCACCGGCATTGCCACCGCCAACTTCGATTCGGTGCCCATCCTCGCCATCACCGGCCAGGTGCGGCGCGATCTGATCGGGAACGACGCCTTCCAGGAGGCCGACATCACCGGGATCACCCGCGGGATCACCAAGCACAACTACCTGGTCCGGAACGCCGAGGACATTCCCAGGACCATTCGCGAGGCGGCGTATGTCGCCACCACAGGCCGCCAGGGACCGGTCCTCGTCGATATCCCCGTCGATGTCAGCACGAGCGAGGTCGAAGATGTCGTTCCCGGCGAGGTCAGAATCCCGGGATACCAGCCGACGGTTGAAGGCAACCTGCCCCAGATCGAGCGGGCGGCCGAGGCGATCAACGCCGCCGAACGCCCGGTCCTCTATGTCGGCGGCGGGGCCATCGCATCCAACGCCGCCGCGGAGGTGAAGACGTTCGCCGAGGCGGCCCACCTTCCGGTGACCACCACGCTGATGGGCCTGGGGGCCTTCCCCGAGGACCACCCGCAGTCGCTGAGAATGCTGGGCATGCACGGGACTCCCGTCGCCAACTATGCCGTGATGAACTCCGACCTGCTGATCGCGCTCGGGGCGCGTTTCGATGACCGGATCACCGGCAAGATCACCGAGTTCGCCGAGCACGCCAAGATCATCCACATCGACATCGATCCCGCGTCCATCGGAAAGAGCATTGCGGTGGACCTGCCGGTCGTCGGCGATGCAAAGCGGGTGCTGACCGGACTCACCCCGCTCGTCGACTACCGGGAGCGCAAGGAATGGTTCGATCAGATCGCACACTGGGCCGAAAGCCATAAGCTGTCCTACCAGAAGAACGATAAGGTCAAGCCCCAGTACGTGATCGAGCAGCTCCGCGAAGTGACCGATGGCGACGCCATCATCTGTACCGAGGTGGGCCAGAACCAGATGTGGGCCGCCCAGTGGTACGGCTTCAAACGCCCCCGCCAGTTCATCAGCTCGGGCGGCCTGGGGACTATGGGCTACGGCTTTCCCGCCGCCATCGGCGCCCAGCTTGCCTGTCCCGACGCCACCGTGGTCGACATCGCCGGCGACGGGAGTATCCAGATGAACATCCAGGAGCTGGCGACCGTCGGCCGGGACAACATCCCCGTCAAGATCGCCATCATGAACAACGGCTACTTGGGGATGGTCCGCCAGTGGCAGGAGCATTTCTACAACCGCCGGTACTCGCACAGTTCGTTGAACGGGAACCCCGATTTCGCGCGCCTGGCCGAAGCGTACGGGGTGACCGGGATGACCGTCGATCAGCCCGACCAGGTCCGCGATGCTTTGGAGAAGGCGATGGAGACGGACGGGCCGGTCGTCCTGGATTTCCACGTCGACCCGGAGGAAAACGTCTTTCCCATCGTGCCGCCGGGTGAACGAATCGACCGGATGATAGATCTCGCCTGAGGAGCTTGCACGTGAAAAAACATGTCATTTCTGCACTGGTAAGCAACGAAGTCGGTGTGCTGTCCCACGTCTCCGGCCTGTTCGCCGCACGCGGGTACAACATCGACAGCATGAACGTCGGTGAAACCGAGGACCCCGGAATCTCACGGATGACCATCGTCCTTCGGGGCGACGACCAGATCATCGAGCAGGTGGTCAAGCACCTCCGCAAGCTGATCAACGTCATGCAGGTCAAGGACCTGTCGGCCGCTCCGTTCGTCGAGCGCGACCTGATGCTGATCAAGGTCGCCACCCCGCCCGGCCGGCGGGGCGAGGTCATCGACCTGGTCGAAATCTTTCGCGGGAAGGTCGTCGATATCAGCACACGCGACATGGTCATCGAGCTGTCGGGTCCCGAGGCCAAGATCGAGGCGTTCATCTCGGTCTGCCGGCCGTACGGCATCAAGGATGTCGTCCGATCTGGCCCCATCGCCGCTCCGCGGGGGGCGAATGATGAGTAGGAGAACCCTTCTCTGGGCGGTGAAGCCCAGCGATGGCTAGCAAGCCAGTACTTGTTGGTAATCGAGCCGGTTCGGCACAAGACCACTCGGGTAACGATGAAATGGTGAGCCCGCTCACAGCGCAGCCGCATTTGGCTTCCAACCTCATGCTCGTATTCCCCGATGAGTTCACGACGACCGACGTGAAGAGCCGCTTGCGCGATATCATAGGCGATTTCTGTACCGAAGCGGGATACATGTTCTCCCTGGCGATCGTGTCCAGCTCGACGTTCCGCGAGCGTGCCGGATTCTTGGCGGTCGGGGGGCCCAGCGAGAGGGGCTGTCGGTATGAACAAGCTGAAGGAAATCAGTGGCCTGATCGACAAGGCGAGGGGAAGTTTGACGACGAAACCGGTATGATGGCATCAAATAAACCGCTAACTCAACAGAAGGAGAGCCGCGATGGCAGTCATTGATTTCGGTGGTACGAAGGAAGACGTGGTTACGCGGGACGAGTTCCCGCTGGACCGGGCGCAAGAGGTGCTCAAAGACGAGACAATCGCCGTGATCGGATACGGCGTCCAGGGACCTGCCCAGGCGCTCAATATGAAAGACAACGGCGTCAACGTGATCGTGGGCCAGGCCAAACGTTTCGAGAAGGACTGGAACCGGGCCGTTGAAGATGGATGGGTGCCCGGCGAGACGCTGTTCGATGTCGAGGAGGCCTGCGAGAGGGGGACGATCATCCAGATGCTCGTCTCCGACGCCGCCCAGCGAGCCATCTGGCCCGACGTCAAAAATCATCTGAACCCCGGAGACGCACTCTACTTCTCGCACGGGTTCTCCATCGTCTATAAGGACCAGACGGGCGTCATCCCCCCCGAGGATGTCGACGTGATTATGGTCGCCCCCAAGGGCTCGGGCACCTCTGTCCGACGCAACTTCCTCTCCGGCGCCGGAATCAACGCCAGCTTCGCCGTCGAGCAGGACGCCACCGGCCGGGCACGCGAGCGGTGCATCGCCGTGGGCATCGCCATCGGCAGCGGATACCTGTTCCCGACAACCTTCCAGAAAGAGGTGTACAGCGACCTGACCGGCGAGCGCGGCGTTCTCATCGGCGCCCTGAGCGGCATCATGGAAGCCCAGTACCAGACGCTCCGCGAGCACGGCCACAGCCCCAGCGAGGCGTTCAACGAGACCGTCGAGGAACTCACCGAAAGCTTGATAAAGCTCATCAGCGAAAAAGGGATGGACTGGATGTACGCCAACTGCTCGTCCACCGCACAGCGCGGAGCACTCGACTGGAAGCCACGTTTCAAAGAAGCCGTCCTGCCCGTATTCAAAGAACTCTACCAGAGCGTCGCCGATGGCAAGGAGACCGCTCGTGTCCTCGAGTCGTGCGGGGCTCCCGACTACCAGGAACAGCTCAATAAGGAGCTGGCCGAAATGCGAAACAGTGAGATGTGGCAGGCCGGGGCCGCCACCAGGTCACTCCGACCGAGCGAGCAGGCCAGAGAAGGCGCCGACACAGCGAAAGGAACCAAGGGCCGAGAGGCCAGTTGACCGATCATATGACATACGAATACCACGAACAGGACGGCGATCTGAGCGTCCTCGCCGAGAGGACCGTTGCGATCATCGGGTACGGCAACCAGGGCCACGCCCACGCACTCAACCTCCGGGACAGCGGTGTCGACGTGATTGTCGGCCAGCGGCCCGGCGACAGCTTCGACCGGGCGGTCGAGGACGGGTTCGAGCCGGTCACGGCAACCCGGGCGACTGGGCAGGCCGACGTGGTGATGCTGATGCTGCCCGACGAGACCATGGCGGACGTCTATCACGAGGAGATCGCCGCCGGCCTCGAGGCGGGCGACGCGCTCGGGTTCTGCCACGGATTCAACATCCGGTTCGGCTTCATCGAACCGCCGTCCGACGTCGACGTGATCATGGTCTCGCCCAAGGGGCCGGGCCGGCACGTGCGGTCCGAGTTCCTCGCCGGCAGCGGCCTGTTTGCGCTGATCGGCGTCCAACAAGACGTGACCGGCCGCGCCCACGACATCGCGCTGGCGTATGCCAAGGGGCTGGGATGCCTCAGGCGGGCCGCGTTCGACGCCACATTCGCCGAGGAGACCGAGGCAGACCTGTTCGGCGAGCAGGTCACTCTCTGCGGGGGGACGACCGCCCTCATCAAGGCCTCGTTCGATACGCTCGTGGAAGGCGGATGCCGCCCCGAGGTCGCGTACTTCGAGGTGATGCACGAGAT
>PUPC01000229.1 GCA_003553185.1 Planctomycetota bacterium
ACAGGACTGTTTTACACGGCGACTTCGTCACGAGGCAAGGGCAAGAGGGGAGGGGGCGCGACTTCGCCGGAGGCCGGCATCCGGCCCGAAGCTCGCCTCTCGATGGGTTTTTTCCAGCGGTTAGTTACCCCCCAGGAGGAGGAAGACCTTGTCGACGGCTGTCGGGAACTGGTCGGCGGGAACCCGTCGGCCGCCCGCGGCTATCTTCGCAAAGCGACGGAACTGCCCGACGCGGCCTACATGGCCGGCCTGCTCGCCCTCGACGCCGGCGATTATGACGAGGCGGAGACCTGCCTGTCGATCGCCGTCCGGAACCACCGGCGGCTGGGGCGGCTGCTCGACAAGTATGGGATCGACGCCCGAACTACTTTGCGAATCACCGACCAGGTCTCGGCACACGCCGAGCCCGGCCTCCGGGGTTGCCTGCTCGCCCTGGCCGAGGTCTACCAACTCCAGGGGCGTCCACAGGACGCCCTGAACTGCCTGCGGCGGCTCGACAAGCTCGAACCCGGTGACGTAGTGGTCTTTCTGGCGGAAGCCGAACTCCTGTTCGAGGCCCGACCGGATGACAAGAAAATCGCCCAGCGCATCGTCACGATGGCTGCTGATGTGGAGAACGAGACCATGGTCCACACCGCGCTCCTTTTGTACAAGGCGAAAGCTCTCCGCACGCTCGGGCTGCTCGACGGCGCCCGCGATACACTCACCTACGCCCTGAGACGGAAAAAGGACCGACCTGCCGAGCTCCTTCGGGATATCCGTTATGAACGGGCCTGCGTGTACGAGGAGTCGGGCCGGAAAAGCCGGGCAAGGAGCGAGTTCGAAAAGCTGTATGCCGACGCGCCCGAATACGAGGATGTGGCCGAACGGCTGGGGCTGGTGGAGCCGTAATCGATGGGCGACCGACAGATTCTCCACGTGGACATGGACGAGTTCTTCGCCGCCGTGGAGAAGCTGGACCGGCCGGAACTCCGCGGGAAGCCGCTGTTGGTCGGCGGCAGCCCGGAAGGCCGCGGCGTGGTGAGCACCGCCAGCTACGAGGCCCGCAAATACGGATGCCGGTCGGCGATGCCGATGACGGCCGCCATCCGGCGATGCCCGGATGCCATCGTGCTTCCGGTGCGTGGCCGCCGGTATGCCGAGATCAGCGATCGAGTGTTCGCCATCCTCGAATCATTCACCCCGCTAGTCGAACCGCTCAGCATCGACGAAGCGTTTCTCGACGTCACCGGCAGCCGGGCGCTGTTCGGTTCGGGCGAAGAGATCGCCCGGCGGATCAAGGGCCGTATCCTGGACGAGATCGGCCTGACGGCAAGCGTGGGAGTCGCGCCGAACAAATCGCTCGCCAAGCTGGCCAGCGACCTCGAAAAGCCCGATGGGCTGGTTGTCATCAATTCCGGAGACGTACACCGCGTACTCGACCCGCTGCCCGTATCCAAACTGTGGGGGCTGGGGCCAACAGGGCAGGAACGCCTGCGGCGGTTCAGCATCGAGACCATCGGCGAACTCCGGACGTTGGACGAAGAGGCCTTGCACCGGATATTGGGCGACGCCGCCGACGGATTCCGGAAGCTCGCCGAGGGGATCGATCCCCGCCCGGTCGTGCCTGACAGCCGGGCGAAGAGCATCGGCCGTGAGCAGACCTTCGCCCGCGACATCGCCGACCTGGACGACCTCCGGGCCGTACTCCTCAGGCAGGTCGAACACGTTGCCCGCCGCCTGCATCGTCAGGAACTGGCGGCGCGGACCGTGACCCTCAAGCTGCGATACAACGACTTCACCACCATCACCCGATCGACCACGCTGGAACGGCCAATCTCGATCACCGACGAACTCTGGCGGGCCGCCGAGCGGATATTCTCGGCGTGGGCAGCAAAGCAGCGGCGGCCGCTCCGCCTCATCGGAGTGACCGTCTCGCAGCTTGCACCGGCAGACGAACAACAGCTCTCTTTGTTCAACACGGAGGAGCGGGAGCGGATGGCGGCGCTCGACCGGGCAGTGGACGATATCGCAGATCGGTTCGGGGAAGGGGCCATTCGGCGAGCTACTACGCACCGGCGGGATCAGGACGGCCGCCATGGAGAACCGTGACGCTGCCGCAGGAGAAGGCATCCCGGCATCTATATCGCCGCCCAACAGTTCGCCGGTCCGACACTTGATACGGGTTATCCCGTCAAGTTCAGGTACGTCATTCGGCGGCCAGGCGTTTGACCTCCTCCGGGCCGAGCACACGGCCGGAGTAAATGCGGACGCCGTCCTGCACGGCGACATTGGCGTAAATGCCCCGGCTGTGCTCGGTGCGGCCGACGTTCAACGGGCGAGCGTCATACGTGGACAGCGGCGATCCTTTTCCGGTTTCCCTGCCCGCAAGTTCGCCGTCGATGTACACCTTGAGCGTTCGCTCACCGTCATCGCCCGCTCCGTCGTAGGTGACCGCGATGTGATAGAGGGCGTCATCATCGACGGGCAGTTCGACGGTCAGCGGATCGTTGCCGCGTGTTCGAAAGGCCTGCCGCGAGAGGTGATAGCGCCAGGCGCAGAGGAAGCGATTGTCGTCGAACATCCGCGCACGCAGGACGATGCTGAACTGGTCGTCGTCTTCGAAGCCCGTCGGCGCATCGTCCCAGACGAACGCGTCGCTGCGGCCGTCGAATCGATAATGGCCGTTTGCAATCGACGGCGTCCCGACTTGGCGGCCCCGATAAGAGGTCTCGACGTTGCGTTGGTCTTCGATGAGCAGCCGGATAGTCCGGACTCGGCCCCAGATGGCCCGGTGGTCATAGGTGCGGCCGTGCCCGTCGAACCGGCCGTGGATGTAGCCGCGCCCGGCAACATAAGCGGGGACCTTCTCCGGCTCGCCGCGCAGGGCCGCCTCCAGCGCGAGCAGGGCGAGCGGCTCCTCGGCATCGAAATTGGCGTTGAGGTGAAACTGGTCCGGCAGGAAGAACCCTTTGTGGAATCGCTGGTCGAGGATGTTCTCCCCGATCCGCTCGGCGAGCCGCAGGTAAGCGGGCTCCCGGGCCGCCCGATGTAACTCGATGAGGGCGAATATAAACCTCGGGTCGGAGCGGGTCGTGTCCATGTCGAGTTCGAACTCTTCGCCCGGCCGGCGGCCGATGTCTCCCAGCCCCATGCCGCGAGCCATGCTGCGTGCAGTGTCCCACAGGATGTCGCGCTCGGTCAGGCGATAGGCCCGGGCGTATGCCGCCAGGTGTCTGGCCGTGGCCGGTCGGGGGTGGTAGGAATCGCCCCGGTCGCCCGGCCCGTACCCCGTGCGAGGGATGGTCAGCCCGGTCACGTCGGTCCCGTCGGCCCACATCGGTCGGAAGTGGTTTGCTTCGGAATCATATGCGTGTCGGGCGTGTGCCTCGAGGTGTTCGGCGGCGTCCTCGGCGAAACCCTCGCCCCCCTCGCCGATGGATTCGGCCAGGTGCAGTTGGGCCAGGGTATAGACGGGAAATCCGCCGCTGAAATACCAGGCCCATCCCTCGCGGGCGACCGGCAGTTCGTCGTTGGCGACCTTGCCCTTGACCGGGTTGTAGAACTCGTCGTCCGGGTCGGTGCTGCCCGACTGTGCGAACTTGTTCTCCATCCGGTCACCGTAAGAACTCCACGTCAGCCGGCTGGTCAGCGGCCCTTCGTCCGGCGGGTCCCGCCGTCGCCTGGGCCGGGTGAACTGATAGGCGCCCATCCCGGTCTCGGGGTGACGGGCGCGGGTGTACATTTGCGCCAGCCGTTTGGCCCAGGTCAGGGCGGGCGGTTCCTCGCCCAGCAGATACAGCATCGCTCCGCCATATACCAGGTCCGCTCCGCAGTTCAAAAACGAGAGTCCGTCGGATTCGAAGAACGGTTCCGTTTCGTCGAAATCCCGGTCCCAAAGCGCGTCAGTTGGCGGTGCTCCGCCCCGGTAGGGAGCGTGCCGGTTCAACGCCAGGGTTTGCCAGTCGAGGATATGACCGCGCCAGAGTGCCCGCAGATATCCCGCCGTGGCCTCGGAATCAACTTCCCACAGGAGTTCATAGTAGGGGAGATTCCATTTCAACTCGTGGCAGTCAGCATCGAAATCGCCGACGGGTTCGAGTGTGCGGAGGTCGATGATCTGGTGCCCGCCCCACCGCAGCAAACCGCAGTCCGAGACGAGATGAACGAAATGATATCGGACCGACTCCTTCGCCGCGTTCTTGTACCGTTCCTCACCGGTCAGATTGGTCAGGGCGGTCAGGACACGGAACAGGTTCTGCTGGCTGGCGAGGTTGTGAATGATGTGCTCGCGTCCGCGATGGCGCCAGACCACGGGCTCGCCAGTCTCCAGATTGATCCCGTCGGCGAGCAGCGGCGTCTCCTCTCCGCTCCACTGGTCGCGACCCTTCTCCAGCACATTGTCGGCGAACGTCCGAACCGCCTGCAACCGGGGGGTGTCGGGGAGGGCTGGCTGTGCGACCACCAATGATGCACAGAACACGGCCAGCGCGAGCGCGGAAGTTCGACTCGGTTTCTTAGCCGAATGACCTCGGTGTTTCGATGCCATCATTCCCTCCGGGCAGCCACCTTTTTTGTCAGCAGGCGGTTTCAGGAAAACATCCTGGTAGGCGAACCAAGAGCGAAAAGATCCAGCCGCCTGACATACCACTTGCGCGTCAAGTCAATTATGTTGCAGAGTCGCGGGCTTGTCAAACAGGGAGCGAAAGATGCTTCCCCGCACCTTGAGGCAAACCATTGGTCGAGTAGAATGTACTTGGACGCTCATTTTGCCTCAGGAATTCAGCGAACACTTCGATCACGAAAAAGGAAAGCGGAATATGTCGGCACGGGACGAACTTCGCAAGCGGCTGGAAAAACTGAACCGGGGGACACCGGACCGGCCGGTCGAGTTGGCTGATGCCGTATCGGGCCGCGAGGTCGTTTCTGAACTCGGTGATCGGGCGTTCCTGATCTCGAACGGGCTCGGTGAACTCGATGAGCCGGCCGACGACCTCGGCGAGCGTCTGCGGCAAGCTTTCGCCAGAGAGGGGGCGCCCGCTCGACGCTGGATCGCCCGGTGCTGCGGCGACGGCCCGGTGTTGCCCGAGGACCTGGTGTTTTTCGACATCGAGACCACGGGCCTCTCAGCGACGCCGCTCTTCCTGATCGGGGCGATGACGTGGGAGGCCGGCGGGCTGGTCGTCCGGCAGTATTTCGCCCGCGATTATACCGAAGAGCCGGCCGTCATCTCGCTGTTTCTGCAGGATATCGCCGACAGGAAGATGCTTGTCTCGTTCAACGGCAAGAGCTTCGACGTGCCCTACGTGCGGGCGCGGGCTGCATCGACGGGCGTTCCGTGTCCCATCGAGCTCGCTCACTTCGACCTGCTGCACGTAGCTCGGCGGGTCTGGGGCAGCCGGCTCCCCGACTGTAAGCTCCAGACGCTCGAGCGGCGGATATGCGGGCGGAGGCGAGTCGGCGACATCCCGGGAGCCGAGATACCGGCCGCTTATCACCGGTACGTCCGGACCGGCGACGCCCGCCAGATGGTCGATTGCCTCGAACACAACGTGCTCGACCTCGTCACCCTCGCCGATCTGATGCTCCGCCTCCCCCCGCCGGCGTAAGCAACATTGCCCGGTTCACGGTCGGCAGTGAGCTGACCTCGCGGAACGAGGTCTTGGGTAGAGTCCGGGGCTCGCCAGTGAAGAATCGCGGTTGGATCCCTCCCGACTATCCCAGAAATTCTCGAACAAATTCGACCACGCGGACAATGTACATTGCGACACCGCATAGAATGACAATCAGGCCGAGAACCATTCCAATCCAGAACAACCGCCCGCCCGGCTCCTGTTCAAGTTGCTCTCGAGCTATTGCCTGATAATCTATGTCATCGCGGTCTCCGGTTTGCGTGCGAAGGTCGTTGGCTAATCGGTCAATTGATCGCTTCCACTTGGCATTCTTCGACCTCTTCCAATCCCGATACAACAGCAGTCCGACAGAACCAGCACCGATGCATGCGCCAACGGACATCCATAGAACGAGTTCGTTCCGAGGGAGATCGACGTCGTTTTGGCCTAGGGATACCGCCATCAACATCGCGATCGCGCCTATCAGTGCACCCGCGAGAACTTTGGTCGCAGGCCGATGCTTCAGATTTTGCCAGAGGTGCTGATAGAGGCGCCAATACAAATCTCTCATACGTCTTGTTATACCCGATTCATCGTTCTTGACGCAAGGTTTTTCCCCAATG
>PUPC01000365.1 GCA_003553185.1 Planctomycetota bacterium
CGCGGCTGCACGCCCCGGACGTGGACATCGGGGCGGTCGCCTCGATCCGGCTGCCGGGGGCCGAGACGCAAGAAGAAATCAGAGACGAGCCGCGAATCCTGGAGACCGACGCCGGCGAGCGACTGAGACTGCATACCGACGATGAATGACAGAGGCCGACGAATGAGAGCCGGACTCAACAGATGGGCACTGGCACTGGCCGGGGTGGTGCTCGCCCTCGCCATCGCGCCTACCGTGCGGGCCGACCGCCTGTCGGGCACCGTCCGCTATCAAGACAAGGTCCACAGCGAAGTCGACGGGACCGTGGTGGACGAGCCGATGCGGCCTGTCCGATACGCCGTCCTCGATTTCGTCCGGGCATCCGATCCGGGGACCGTCCTCGGTGAGACGACCACCGACGCCGCCGGGGAGTTCTCGTCGCCCGCCATCGGCAACTACGACGACATCCTCGTCCTGGTCAAGGCCGGCGGGACTCACCAGGGCCAGACGGCGGTCGTGCGAGATCAGGGGCCGGACGGCGGGGCCATCCAGACCTACCAGAGCTCAGAGTTCGACCTCTCGGGCGGGGCCGTGGACGGGGCGGCCATCGACATCACCGCCGACGCCATCGCCGGGGCATTCAACATCTACGACAACCTCATCCGCGGCCACGACTTCGTGCGCAACGAACTCTACGCCACCCCGCCAGCCGCCGCGTCATTCGACTTGGTGGTCCGATGGGAGCGGGGCGCAGACAGCGACGGGGTGTTCCCGCCCGGCTCGTATTACACGGTCGTCAACGACGTGCACATGATTAACCTGCTTGGCGACCACACCGTCGATTGCGACGGGTTCGACGACTCGGTCATCCTCCACGAATACGGCCACCTCGTCGCCCACTTGTACTCGCGGGACGATTCGCCCGGCGGGCCGCACTACCTCGGCGACGCACACGACCTCCGGCTGGCATACTCCGAAGGATGGGCCAACTACTTCTCCTGCGCCGTCCGGGGCACCCGCTACTACATCGACACCGTGGCCGACGAAAACTTCAACCTCATCTTCGAAATCGAGACCCCGTCGGTCACAGGCGTACCGGGCCTGCCCGTCACCGGACCCGAAAACCAGCTCGCCGTCAGCGCGTTTTTCTGGGACCTGCAGACGACGAATCTCCAGATCGCACACGGGGAGATCGACACCCCCCTCGAGGCCCTGTGGGATGTATTCCGCCGCTATCTGCCCTCCGACGGCATCGTCGACGTGACCCTCGAGGATGTCTGGGACGGATACTTCGAGAGCGAGGTGACCCCCGCATACGGCGCGGCCGGTGCCAACAAGCCGACCCTGATCGATATCATCAAAGACCGCGACATCCCCTACCACGAGGACGACCACCAGCCGAACCACTCGGCCGACCAGGCCACGTCCATCACCGTGGACGGCCCGGAGTTACATGGGACGCACTACTACGACAGGAACGGGGACGGGCTCGGCCACAACGACGAGGACTGGTACTCGTTCTTCGTCACCGCAGGCGAAACCTACACCATCGAAACGTTCGACCTGAACCCCTCGGGCGACACTCGCGTCCAGCTCTACGACAGCAACGAGAACCTGCTCACGTCCAACGAGGATATCGGCCCGGACGATCTCGCCTCGCGCATCATCCACACCTTCGCCCAGGGGGGCAGACATTACGTCCGTGTCACCCGGGCGACCAAGCCGCTGCCGACTGTCGAACCGGGCCCGACGCCGCCGCCCGAACGCGGCGCCTACGCCAACTACGGCAGGTACTCGATCCGCGTCGAGGCCGGCGGCGAGCCGGAAGCACCCACCGTCGTTGCCATTACCCCTCAGGACGGAGCGATCGGGGTGCCCGTCGACACCACCATCGTCGCCACCTTCTCGCACGATGTCCAACTCGACAGTGTCACCACCGACAGCTTTACCGTCGCCGCAGAGGGAACCCCGGTGTCGGGGACCGTCTCGCTCAACGCCCCGAGGACGGCCGCCACCTTCACCCCGGACCAGAACCTGATGCACAGCACGCGATATACCGTGCATCTGACCGATGACATCGAGGACGCCGGCGGCCGTGCGCTCGAGCCGTTCACCTCGGTATTCACCACCGGCGAGAGCATCGCCCCGCCCGACGCCCCGGTGCCCCGCGTGCCCCGCGCCCAGATCGCGGCCGGGGACGGGTACGTCGAGGTCGAGTGGGTCTATCCCACCGCCCACCACGACGGGGTGATCGTCGCCCTGGGCCGCTCCCAGTTCCCGACCATACGCACCGTCGAGGAAAACGGAGAAACGGTCTTGCGAGTCGCCAACGGGTCGGAAATCTATCGGGGGAACACCGATACACACCTGACCATCCCCACGGCGAATGGGCAGCGGGCGTTCGTCCGCATCTGGACCTTCATCGGGGCCAGGACCAGCTCTCCCTATCAACTGGCCACTCGAGCCGCGCGCGGCGGCCGTGGTATCATCGATCGGTTCGACGAGGGCGACCCCGACGAGGATACGGACTCTGCCCCCCGGCCCGGGCCGCCCACGCTGCCCCGGCCGGAGCGGTTCCAGGTCGTCGCCGGAGATGGATTCGTGGACATCGAGTTTGTCAAGCCGGCCGGCGACTTCGACGGGGTGATCGTCGCCGTCGGGTCCGCGAGGTTCCCCGTGCTCCAGCAGGTGGTCCGCGACGGCGAACTGGAGCTGGTCGTATCGGGCGGAACCAGGGTGTACGAGGGCGACGACCGGGTGCGGTTCCGTCTGCCCACAGCCAACGGGGCCAGGCGGTTCGCCTGCATCTGGACGTTCCGGGGGACCGAATATTCGAGGCCCCTGTTCGCGGCCACCCGGGCCGCGCGCGGCGGCCGGGGCATTACCCGAAGACGCAGCTTTTACGACGACTTCGAGGAACCAGAAACACTCGGCCAGAACTGATGAACAGCCGGGTCCGGGCCGCCGGCCCACCCGGAGGAGCGGACACATGAGCGAAAAGTCACTCGGCATAGACATCGGCGCCGACTCGGTCAAGGCGGTGCTCCTCCGCCATCGCCGGGGCCGGCCCCAGGTGCTCCGGGCGGCGTCGGCCCCGCTGGGCGAGCTGGGGCACATGGAGGACAGCCCCCGGCGCACCGCCAAGATCGCCATGATCGTCCGCAACCTGCTCAAGTCGGCCGGCATCTCGGCCCGAGAGGCCCGCATCGCCGTCGGCGGCCGCAAGACCATCATCCGCTACACACACGTCCCGCCCGCGCCCGAGTGGCGGCTGAAGATGCTCATCGACTACGAGGTCCAGGGCGATACCCGGGGGGCCGGGAACTTGTCCTACGACTTCCGACTGCTCGATCTCCCGGTGGCCAGTGTCGAGTTCACCGTGATGCTTGCGATGGCCAAGAACGATCACGTGGAACACTACTGCAGCATCCTCGAAGAGGCGGGCGTCTCGGTGGGCAACGTCACCCTCGCTCCCTTCCCGGTGTTCAACGCCTATCGACTGGCCCGGGGCCGTGCAATTGAGGACGACAAGACGGTGCTCGTCGTCGATATCGGTGCCGAAAACATGAACGTGATTGTCGAGCGGAACGGCAAGCTGCTCTTCGCTCGCAATATATCGCCCGGCGGCCGGGCGTTCACCGAGGCGATTCAGGACGAGTTCCGCATCCCCTTCACCGAGGCCGAGGAACTGAAGCTGACCAAGGGCCGCCTCCTGCTCGGGGGCGAGGTCGGCTCCGACGACGAGACCCGGCCGTCGCCCAGCTCCGACGCCCCGACCCAGGTCAGCGCGGGCGGGGAAGATAGCATCAGCTTCGCCGATACTGACGACGGGGAAGACGAGGACGACCAACTGTTCGATGCCCCCCCGATCCCAGAGGACGCCGACGACGCCGTCGTCCGAGCGTCAGAGGCGATGCAGCCCGTCGTTGGGCAACTGGCCTCGGCCATCCAGTCTTCGCTGATGTATTGCCGGGCGCAGACGCGAATGACCAACCTGGATGTCGACAGCATGGCGCTGACCGGCGGCGGTTCGCAACTGCCCGGCCTGCGCCAGGCGCTGAGCCGGCGGCTCGGCATCCCCGGTGTCCCCGCCGACCCGCTCAAGGGGCTCGACCTGGCGCCCCTCCCCCGTGACGCCCGCGAAGACCTGGAGAGCCGGCCCGAATCATATGCCCCGGCAGTCGGCCTGGCCCTCGGCGGGATCGAGTCCGATACCGTCGAGTTCAACCTGATGCCCACCCGGATCAAGGAACGGCGGCATTTCCTCTCCAAGACGCTGTACCTGTGGCTGGCCGGGGCCGCCATGATCGCCCTGACCGTGCTGCTCGGATATTCGTCCGTGGCTCACACCGCCCGGCAGCGCGAATATGTCGACGAACTGGAGCAGCGGCACAGCCAGCAGGAAGCCGAACGCGAGACCATGCAAAAGCACCACCAGGTCAATGTGACCTATCAGGCCGAGAACCGGAAGATGGCCAATATTTTCCGCCGGCCCGAACAACTCGCCGTCGCATTCCGTTCATTAACACTGTCCGGCACGGTGCCGGACGCGGTGGTGTTGACCGAGACGCACATCCGGCCGGGCGGCGAAGGCGAGCCCGACGGGGTGGTCGTCCAGGGCCAAGTTCTGCGCCGCCCGCCGCGGTCGGATGGCGAGCCGGTCGAGCTGACCGCCCAGGAGGCGGAAGGAAAGATCGCCGAACTGCGCGACCGACTTCTCGACCTCGAAGGGCCGACCGGGCAGCCGGTGTTCTCGCGTCCGGCCGAGCGGTCGGTGATCCGTCGGACGACGACACGTGAGGGCGACCGGGACGTCCTGGCCGTCTTCGAACTGCAGCTCGTCATTAACGAACTGCTGACCCCGGACGAACAGGCAGGTGTCGAATGAATCGCATCTGGGAACAGAACAAGCCGCTGATCATCGTGCTGGGAAGTTGCCTGCTGGCCCTGATCGTGATACGCCCCAATGTGTTGAGCGGGGGCGAGCCGCCGCTGGCCGGCTGGCTGGGCAGGGGCTGGCGGTCCGAATACGAGGAACTGGAGAGCCGGAAAGAACAACTCGTCCAGCAGACCCAGGCGTTTGCTCCCGAACCCGGCCGCGACCGGGTCTCCTATGTGCAGAGCCGGCTGGAGACGGCAAACGACATCCTGCGCCGCCAGTTCGAGCACCGCGTCCGCGAGCTCGCGTTCATCCCCTATGCACCGTTCCTGCCGCCAGGGAACGACGCGATCGATTCTGACGACGGCGGCGAAGAGCCCGGATTCTACTTCCGGCGCCAGCTCACCCGGGCCCGCGAGCAGCTTCAGCTCTATTGCTCGCTGCGGTCCGTCGAGGTCGCCCCCGACCTCGGGCTGGGCGACTATGCCGAAGGCCCCGTCCCCGAGCCGGAAATGGTGCCCGACCTGCTCCGACAACTGGCCGCGGCAGACACCTTCGTTCGGCTCTGCGCCGATCACCAGATCGACCACATACGGATTGCCAGCCATCGGAGCCGGCGCGTGCTGGACACGGGCAGCCAGCGAGACTTCCTCCGCGAGCATCCGATGCGGGTCGAACTCCGGGCCGGCTTCGAGGAATTCGCCCAGCTGCTGCGGGGGATGAAAGGCCGGCAAGTCGGCGTCCGGGCCGTTGAGATCAACCAGCTCGAGCAGACGGTCAAGGGGGTGTGGCTCGACGCCGGCAGCGAAGACGGCGTTCGACGGGGCGAGAGCTATATCATCTTCCGGCAGCCGGAAGGCCGCCCCTGCGACCTCGGATATCTCGCCCGGGTCACAGTGACCAACGATCCGCTGTGGCCCAATACCCCGTCAAACCGCACCGAACCCGACCACCCCGATCACCCGACATCCTGGCGAAGGCGGTCTTACGCCCGGATCGACGGCGACCCGGTCGATTATGAAAGGTTCGAGGTTGACCCCGATAAGGCCGACGCCCTGTCGGGCAGCGAGTACGAGGTGGAACGCTGTTACGGGACCACCGGCTTCTTCCGGGTGGTCGACATGCGGGTGAGGGGCCGGCCGGGGCGGATCGAGGACCGGGACGACACCGGCATCCCCACCTCGGTGACTCCGCACCGGGTCGAGGTTACCATGGAAGTAAGCACGTTTGACTTCGACCCCGACATACGTCATATTACAGCCGATGCACTGGAGGGCGTCGCCCCTCGTCCGACGGTGCGCCCGACCGAAGAGGAGGACCCCGACCGGCCGAGGACTCGCGAGGTAAGGACCTGGTAAGGAGGTTCCGATGTCAGAGCAACGTAGGCGGTTTCTGAACCCGGAAAAGATACTCTTTGGTGTGCTCGCCGCACTGCTGGTGCTATTCGTATGGCGGGCCGGCCTGTTGGACCCGGCGGCCGACATGGCGGAACGCGCTCTGGGCGAGGCCGGCCTGCGCGTCGATCTGCCAAGGGCCATAGAGGAACTGCCCGAACTGCCCGGTCCGGCGTACCACGAGGACGTGGCCCGGGAGACCGCCCCCCGGCGACTGGCCCTGGATGAGCGGCCGCTGGGATCGCGGAACCCGTTCGCCCCGGCCGACGACGACCTCCAGGTCGTCGCCGCCGACCTCACCGCCCTGGCCGTGGTCGAGTCCGAGCAGGCGACCGCCGACATCCTCATCCGATACTGGATTCTGCCCCAGCCGGTCGACGCGTTCCGGGTGCTGCTCCCGCCGGGCGTCGAGCTGAGCCGGGCAGCGGGTAGCGGGGTGGTCCAGCCCGACGAGCCGGACGAGAGCACCGAGGACGGCGACCTGTACACCATCCGCCTCCGGGCACCCGCCCGGGAGAGCTTCCCGCTCCGGCTCCGAATCTCCTGGTCGCGGCCCGATGACAGCGACATCCTCGACATACCTGATGTGATCCTGCCGGGCACCACGCACCACGGCGGGCAGATCGCTCTGGCCGCCCATCCCGATACCCACGTCGCCCTGCTCGATTACAAGAATCTGACGCCGGTCGGCGAACTCGACGGCCTCTCGCTGCCCGAGGCCCTGTCGCCCAGCGAACAGCACCCGTTGTTCGCCGCCTTCCGCTACACCCACGATTCGCCGCGGCCGCGCAGCCTCAAGCTGAACATGTCCGAGGGTTTCACCCCGGCCCAGCGGCGAGATCCGCCCCCCATTCGGCAAACCGAGCCGGACGACGAACCGGACGACGAACCGGATGAACCGGAAATCCCCGTCAGCCCGACGACGGTGGTGGAAGAACCCGACGACGAGCGGGATGAGGACGAAGGGCCGGTCGAAGTCTCCGCCGCCCGGCCCGAGTTCCAACTGCCCGTCTCGTTTATGGGCACGTTCCGAGTCGATGCCGAGAATACCTACGAGGCCACCCTGCGGGACCAGACCGGCATCCCGGTCAAGGTCGGCGAGGGCGATGTCATCTACGGCCTGGTCGTGAAGAATATCGGCCCCGGATACGTGATCGTCGAGAACGAAGCGGGCCGACTGTTTCGGCTGAGACGATGACGGGACTGTTACGTCCTGGCCGGGGAGGCCTGACATCTTGATCTCCTCAAGCCCCCGACACCGCTCGATACCCGCCCGGCTCCCGGTCTGGCCGGTCCTGGCGGCGGCATTGTTGCTCGCCGGATGCCCCCCCGAAGCACGCGAGCCCGTTCTCACCCCGCCCCTCGACCCCCTCTCGTCCGACGGCGACGAATATACTCTGGTCGGGCAAAGCCCGGCGGAGATGCAGTACCTGATGACCGGGCCGCTGGCCCGGCAAGTCACCGTGACCCTCCGGGACGCCACCATCGACGAGGCGATCGAGGCCGTCAGCGAGGCCACCGGGTTCGGCCTGATCATCGACGCCCACCTGTGGGACGAGGCCGACGAGCGCACCCTCGACCTGTCGGTCAGGGACATGGAGGCCCGCCACCTGTTCGAGTGGATGGCACGGCTGCTCGGCACCTGGTGTGCTTTCGAGGAAGACCGAACCGTCATCTTCACCAACGACTCGAACTGGGTGAGCCGGGGCCGAATCTACAGCCAGACGTACCAGGTGGGGGCGCTGAGCCGTATTGACCAGCCGATGCGCGGCGCGTACGAATGGACCTACGAGGCCCAACGGTTCCTGTTTCTACTGCGTGCGGTGCTCGGGCAGGTGGCCGTTCAGCCCACCGAGCAGATTTTTTCCGATCACCATTTCACCGGCATCACCGCCCGTCTCAACGCCCGCGGCCACGACAAGCTGGCCCGGATCATCGAGGAGGTCCGCCGGCCGCACACTTACCAACCGCCGGATGAGCCCGCTCCCCCTTCGCCCGAGACGATAATGGCCGCGACCGTTCAGTGCAATTTCGACCGCGCCGATGTGCGCGAGGTGGCCGACCGGCTCGGCCGTGCCGCCGACGTGAACATCGGCTTCGACTATCAGGCCGTGCCGCCCGACAGGCGGACCATATCGCTGGCATTGGGCGAGATCCGCCTGGACCGGGCCCTGTCCGCCTTCGCCGAGGCGGCGGGCCTCGGCCGGTTCCACCTCGAGCCGGGCCGCCGTGTGTGGATCATCGGCCGTGGCCAGGACCCGGACACGCTGCTCGATTCCGGGATACTCCCCTGGGACAACTCGACAGTCCGCTCATATTATGTGGGCGACCTGGCCGAGCGGTTCGGGCCGTCCCTGGTGATGCAGCGGGTACAGGACGCGGTGGCGGACGGGATGCGGGTGGTCCGGCCGATCGCCTTCTTCGATACGACCGGAGAGGACCACCGCGTCCAGCGGACGGGACGTCGGCGGACCGGCTCCCTCGCCGATGATGCGGCCCCGCCGCTCGGCTTTTTCCACGAGTGCACCGGTCGGCTGGTGCTCGTCCACTCGCCCACCGCCCAGCAGTTCGCCGAGCACGCCATCGAACGGCTGATGGCGGTCACCCGTGCCCCGGAGGGCGAGGAGGACTGACTTGCCCGAGAAGGAACTGATACGGTGGCTGCGCGAGCAGATCGGACCGTATCCCGGCATCGAGCTCGGCCCGGGTGACGACGCCGCTGTTATCGCCCCCCAGACGGATAGCCGGGTCCTGGTGACGGTGGACTGCTTCGTCGAGGGCACACATTTCCCGACTGATGCGGCACCGGAGCGGACGGGGCACAAGGTGATCGCCGCATCGATCAGTGACATCGCCGCCATGGGCTGTTATCCGCTGGGCTGTTTCGCCACACTGGCTGTCGGACGTTCGGCACCGGACGCTTGGCTGAAGGCGTTGGGCCGGGCGATGCTGACGGCCGCCGCCGACTACGGTGCCCCGCTGGCCGGCGGCGACGTGACCTCCGGCGACGGGCCGACCTGCATCTCGGTGACCGTGGTCGGCGAGACTCGCGGGCTGGACCCGGTCCTCCGGTCCGGAGCCCGGCCCGGCCAGCGACTGTTCGTGACCGGGCGGCTCGGCGGGTCGCTTCTCGGGCGTCATCTCGAGGCCGCGCCCAGGGTGGGCGAGGGGCTGTTTCTCAATCGCGAGGTGGGCGTGACGGCGATGATCGACCTGAGCGACGGGCTGTCCACCGACCTCCACCACATCGCCGATGAGAGCGGCGTGGGCGCCGTTGTCCGCTCGGCCGACATCCCCGTCTCCGAGGCGGCGGTCGAGATGGCCCGACGGGACGGGCGGACGGCCCTGGAGCATGCCCTCGACGACGGCGAAGACTTCGAACTGCTGTTCGCCGTCAATGCCGCTAAGGCCGACGAGCTTCGTGAGCGCTGGCCCTTCGACCTGCCCCTGACCGAGATCGGCGTGATCACCGAGTGCGGCGTGCTCATCGAGGAGGCCGACGGCTCTCGAAGACCGCTTCAACCCGGCGGCTATGAACACGAATGGAACGCGAGATAACCCCAGCGAGAGAACCATCGCCTATGCGAGAGATCGAACGGACGAGCGGAACGGAGACGCATACCCTCGAGAGCGAGTCGCCGGACGAGACGGTGGAACTGGGCCGCGCACTCGGCGGCGAGCTTCGCCCGGGCGACGTGCTTGCCCTGATCGGCCCGCTCGGTGCAGGCAAGACGCAGTTCGTCCGCGGACTGGCGCTGGGAGCCGGTTCGATGTCGCGTGTGACGAGCCCCACGTTCAAGCTGATCAACGAGTATGTCGGCCGGGTCCGGCTCTACCACATAGACGCCTATCGGCTGGACGGCCCCCTCGACCTTGTCGCCCTGGGCTGCGACGAGTTTTTCGATGCCGACGACGGCGCGGCGGTGGTCGAATGGGCCGATCGGGTCGAAGCCGCGCTCCCCGACGAGCGCATCGAAATCAAGTTCGACATCATCGGACCCGAGGCACGGCACCTGGAGCTCATTCCCCGGGGCGAACGTTTCCGCGAGCTGGCGGAGCGGATCACATGACCGCCTGTCCACATGCGACTGCAACAGTGAGGGCATACGAATGAAGATAGCGTACATCGTGGGCACATATCCGGCCCCCAGCGAGCAGTTCATCGCACGCGAGGTGGCCGCGATGGGGGAATTGGGTGCCGAGTTGTCGGTCCATCCGATCTCCTGCGGCGAAGGGGCGGTCTGCCCGTTCTGTGTGCTGGGCCGGCACGTATGGCTGGCGATGCTGCCTCGGACGTGGCGGGCGGTTCGCCAGTTCCCGCTCGGTCGGCTGGCCACACTCAGCCCGACCGCCTGGCGCGAGTTCCCGGGCGGGATCGATCGGGCGGTGCGTCTGGCCGGCGAGTTCGAGGAACGGGGCATCGAGCACGTGCATGCCCATTTCGCCGCAAAGCCGGCGGCCATCGGGCTGATGGTCGCGGCGATGACCGGGCTGCCCTTCACGATGTCGGCACATGCCTGCGACGTGTTCGTTGACGGCGTGGCCCGCGCCCGGAAGGTGGCGGCGGCCGGGCGGGTCGCCGTCTGCAACCGAGCCGCCCGCGACGCGCTCGAAGAGAGCATCCCCCGAGAACTGCACGGCCGGATTCGGGTCGTCCGGCACGGGATCGACGCATCGCGGTACCCGTTCCAGCCAGATCGACCGGCCCACTCGCCCGTTCGGCTGCTGGCGGCCGGTCGGTTTGTCGAGAAGAAGGGGTTCGACGTGTTGATCGAGGCGATGGCGCTGCTCAACGGGTACGTATGTGAGCTGGCAGGTTCGGGTCCCCTGGAGCGTCGGCTGCGCCGGCAGGTCGAGCGGTTGGGCTTGGGCGAGCGGGTCCGATTCGTCGGTTGGCTGTCGTCGGACGAATTGAGGGGGCGGATGGCGGAGTCGGACATCCTGGTGGTCCCGTCGCGAGTGGCCGCGGACGGTGACCGGGACGGGGTCCCGAACGTGCTTCTCGAGGCGGCGGCGGTCGGTCTGCCCATCGTCGCCTGCGACGCGGGCGGGATCGGCGAGTTCGTACACAATGCCGAGACGGGCCGGCTGGTGCCGCCCGACGACCCCGAGCGGCTGGCCGGGGCGGCCCGTTCCGCTATGTCCACACCGGAAACCACGCGGGAATTTGTCGAATCTGCCCGGGCGAAGGTGGAAAAGGAATACGATCTGCGCGAGAATGTGCGTCAATTGATGGATAACGTCATCCGGCCCGGACACAGAACACCTTGACCAAAGAACACCTCGGGCGCCGCATCGCCCAAGCGATGATCGTCGTCTTCATCTTCCAGATATTCGGCCGGTTCGGCGGGTTCGTCGTTCGCACCCTCGTCTACCGGGAGTTCGGCACGGGCGAGGGCCTCATCACCCTCGACGCCTATTTCTTCGCCGAGAGCACGATCATCTGGGCGTTGTTCGTCATCTTCGACAAGTTCATCATGCCCACGTTCCTTCCGCTGTTCTCGAGCGAGCGGGACACCGAGGGCGACGAGGCGGCTTGGAAGTTCGCCAATTCGTTCGTCAATATCCTCCTCCTGGTGCTGGCCGGCGTCGCCACCGTCTGCATGATCTGGGTGCCCGACCTGGTCCACGTTATTGCCTATCAGTGGACGGTCGATTATCCCGAGACCGCCGCCCGGGCCATTCAGTTCGCCCGGATTATGGTGCCGGCGTTCTTCCTCATCGCCCTGAGCTCGTTCACCAACGCGATGCTCATCTCCCGCAAGCAGTTCGCATATGCGACCGCAGGGCAGGGGGTGTTCCGCTTCCTCCAGGCGTTCCTCTTCATCATTGCCTTCCGGGTGATCGGCGCTCACGCACTCTGGGTGGCTCTCGCGTTTCTGATCGCGTCCCCCGCCCGGCTCGGCACCCACGTAGTCGGCCTGCGGTCCGAGTTGCGGAACTATCGGCCGGCCATTCCGTACTGGCGAGAGATTCTTCCCGCGGCGCTCCGCTGGCTGGCCCAGTTAGCGGTCGTGGTTGTCGCTGTGGTGGGGCTGGGTTGGATATTCCGTGACCGGCTGATGCCCTCCGGCGTCGGCCGCCTGCTCTTCCGTCCGCTGATTCGACAGGCCGACGGCGAGCACATGTTTGTGGTGGGGATGCGTGGCCGGTTCGTCTATCTCGGCATTTTCTCGGCGGTCGCGTTCCTGGCCCTTCGCGGATTCATCTCGTGGCTCAAAACACAGCGGCTCGCCGACAAGACGCTGATGCAGCGGCTCTATCTGTTGGCTTACCCGGTGTTGATGGGCGAACTGGTCGTTCGGATTCGCGACGTGGTCCAGGACGGCTATGCGACGCACTTCGAGGAGGGGCTGTTCGGGGCGATCCGCTACGCCCGGTCGGTCGGGGAGCTCCCGATGGCGATCATTCCGCTCGCACTGAGCTTGGCGATGTTCCCCTACCTCTGCGATATGTTCACACAGAAGGACATGGGCGGGCTGGCGGAGACGGTCGGCCATGCGCTTAAGATGATCGCGATGTTCTTCCTGCCGCTCACCGTCATCACCGTCATCCTTCGGCGGCCGGTCATCGAGCTTCTGGGCGGCGAGATCGACCAGCGGGTGCTGCACGCGACGGCGCTCGCCCTGGCTCTCTACTCGCTCTCGTTCGTGTTCTACGCCTCCGAGATGGTGCTGATGCAGACGTTCTTTTCGCTCCAGAACACTTGGGTGCCCACCTTGATCGGGGCGTGCGCATCTCTGGCACAGGTGGGGTTCCTCTACTTCCTGTTCCGGGCCATGGGCAATGCGGAGGCGGCGGACGGGTCGGCATTCCTGGGTGTCGGCGCCCCGTTTGTCGTGGTCGCCCTGGCATATCCCGTCTCCCGCATGGCCAAGAACCTGGTATTGGGGACGGTACTCCACGCGAAACTCCGGCTCTTCCACTGGCGTGACGTGGCGGTGTTCCTGCCCAAGGTCGCTGTGGTCAGCGCCCTGACGGGCGTGGCGGCCTGGGCGGCGTGGCAAGGAATACAGGTCCTGCCGCCCACCCGGCTTCTGCGGTTCGTCCGGCTGGGCGTCCCGTCATTGGTCGCTTTCGCCACGTTCGTTGCCGCTCTGTTCGGGCTGCGATTGATGGGCTGGTCCATCGCCGAGTTCGACATCATCATCGCATGGGTCAGGCACACCGGGTGGGCGAAGATTCGAGAACGGTTCGGCGGCGGTGGCGGCGAGACGTGATCCGGATGTGAGGGGAACTGCGAATGGCAGGTAGGGGGCTCAGCCAGCCGCCGCGACGTCCTCGTCGTCGTCAAACTTGACGGATACCTGCGTCGATACCCCCGGCTCCTGCATGGTGATCCCGTACAGGGCGTCGGCCAGCCCGATGGTCCGACGGGCGTGGCTGACCACGATGAACTGGGAGTCGGCGAGGAACTCGCGAAGCAATCGGCAGAACCGCTCGATGTTGTTCTCGTCGAGGGCGGCGTCCACTTCGTCGAGGATGCAGAAGGGGCTGGGTTTGGACCGGAAGATGGCGAACAGGAGTGCGACGGCCGTCATTGCTTTCTCCCCGCCGGAGAGGAGGGTAATGGACGCGGGGTCCTTGCCCGGCGGACAGGCGATGATCTCGACCCCCGCATCGAGGATGTCGACGTCGTCCTCGAGTTGAATGTCGGCCCGGCCGCCCGCGAACAGCTTCCTGAAGATCACTTGGAAGTTCTCACGGACGTCCTCGAAGGTTTGCTGGAACATCTCACGGCTCTTCCGGTTGATCTTTCGGATGATCTCCCGCAGGGTCTGTTCCGCTCGTTCCAGGTCCTCCTGCTGACTTTTCAGGTTCTCGGCCCGGCCCTCCAACTCGTCCAGTTCCTCGATGGCGTAGGTGTTTACTGACCCCATCGATTTGATTTTTCGCTCGACCTCGGTCAGCTCCTTGCGCATCGCGTCCCAGTCGCATTCGGGCAGTTGGTCGTGCCCGTCGGCGAGCGAGCATTCGAACTCATCGGCGGTCCGCTCTTCCAGGTTCTCGACCTTCATGTTGATCTGGGCGGTGCTCACCTGCAGTTTCTGGAGCCGGTCGTCGACCTCTTTCGCCTGCCGGTTGGTCTTGTCGCGCTCGGCCCGCTTATCACGGAATTGGCCCCGGACGAGCTCCAGCCGGTTGGCGGCCTTGGCCTTTTTCGAGCCGAGCCGACCGCGTTCCTGTAAGAGCTCGCCCGTCTCGCGCTTCCTGTCGAGCACGTTCTGGTGCGCCTGCCGTCGCCGGTCGGTACAGGTCTCGATGCGCCGGCGGGCGTTCTCGAGCTGCTTTGTGCGGTCCTCTATCTGGTTCCGCAGTTCCGTGGTCCGCCGGTCCAGTGCCTGTTTTTTCTCGAGGCGTCCGGCCTGGGCCACCTCGAGCTGGTTCGCCTCATTGCGTGCCTCGTCACGCGCGGCCTCGGCCCGGTCCGATTCCGCCTTTCGGCGGGCGAGCGCCTGGTGGAGTTCTGCCTCGGCTTGTGCCAGCCGGTCGGCCTCTTCGCCGCGCTCGGCGGCCTGTTCATCGAGCGATTCGATGAGCGATGCGTTCTCGGTGTGTTCGCTTTCGCCGGCCTCGAGCTCAGTATTGAGCCGGCCGATGGCAGCGTCCAGATTGGCCAGTTCGGAACGGGTCTCGGTCCGTTCGGTCCTTGCTGTCTCGATGCGTTCGTCGATCTGCCGTATCCTTTTGGCCGCATCCTCCGCGTCCTCTGCCAGCGCCCGGCGCTGGTTCCGGGCGTCGTTCAGTCCGGCTTCGAGTTCCGCCCGGCGGTCTTCCAGCGCTCGCAGTTCGCTGCGGCGCGAGATCACCCCCGAGCCGGCCCGGTCGGTCCCGCCGCGGGAGACGCCGTAGGGGTTGATGAGGTGGCCGTCGAGAGTCGCGTAGCGTGCGGGGCTTTGCTCGGTGGCGGCCAGCTCGGCGGCCGTGTCGAGGTCCCGGACGATGAGGATGTCGCCCAGCAGAAAGTGCAGGGCGGGCCGGAACTCGGGCGGGCAGCGCACACAGTCGATGCATCGTCCGACGACCCCCGGGCGGTGCGAAGCATTCGGCTCGACCGGGGCGGCGTCGCCCACGGCGTCGAGGGGCAGGAACGCAGCGGTTCCCGCCTCGCTTTGTGCGAGGAACCGGAGTGCCCGGGCCATCGCCGAGAAGTTCTCGGTCACGACGAGCTGGTCGTTGGTCCCCAGGGCCGCCTCGATCGCGGGTGCGTGTTCGACATCCACCTCGATGACATCGGCGATGACGCCCAGGATGCCGTCGAGGGGCTCCTCGCTGTGTTCGCGGGCTTCCATCAGTCGGCGGACGCCCCCGCCGAGTCCCTCCTGCTTCTCTTCGAGGTCGTTGAGGACTTCGAGCCGCGAGTCGGTCCCCGCGATGTCCGACCGGAACTTGTTGATCGTCTCGCCGAGTTCGTCCATCGCCTGGGCCAGCCGCTGTTTTTCGCTCGCGGCGGCGGCGTGGGCCTCGCCGAGTTCCTCGAGATCGCCTTCTATGCGACCGAGTATGTCGTCGAGTTCTTTTTTCTTCCGGTTGGATTGGGCGAGCTGTTCGCGGTGTTCGGCCAGCCGTTCGACCAGGCGTTCGTCCGCCCGGAGGAGTGATCGGCGTTGTGTCGTGATGCTGATCAGGTCGTTCTTGCAGTTGGCCCGTTCGTTGGCCAGATCGACGGCCTGTGCACGCTGGTCCTCCATCTCGGTGCGGATGGCGGCCAGTCGCCCCTCCATCTTTTCGACCGCTTTGCGGCGTTCGGCGACCGCCTCGGTCCCGCGTTCGATGGCCTGTTCCAGTTCGGTCCGCCGTTCGGTGTCGCGGTCGAGTTCGTCCCGCATCATTTCGAGGGCGGCCTCGGCCGTTGCGATCTCTTCTTTTGTCGATTCCTCGAGCTTGTCGAGTTCGACGATCCGTTCCTCGTTCATCCGGATCGCATCCTCGGCCGCTTCGAGCCGGCTGCTGATCCGAACATCCTCGGACTGGAGCTGCGAGATGGTCTGTTCCGCCTCGATGACGGCGGTCTCCAACTCGGTGAGTTCGGCGTCGAGACGCTCTGCCGCCGCGTGCAGGGTCCCGCTCGCCGCCTTGACCTCGTCGAGTTCCTGTTTCAACCGGGCCCGCTCGTCCGTCAGGTTCTTGTACTGATGGAGTGCGAGCGCGATGGCGAGTTCTCGCCGCCGGTCGTCCAGCCGTTTCCACCGACGGGCCTTCGCCGCCTGATACTTGACCGATCTCATCCGCCGCTCGACCTCGTCGATGATGTCGTTCAGCCGCTGGAGGTTCGAGTCGACGCGGTCGAGCTTTCGCAGGCAGGTCTGTTTCTGCGTCTTGTACTTGCTGATCCCGGCCGCCTCTTCGAAGATCGCCCGGCGGTCCTGGCTGTTGGCGGTGACCAGAGCTTCGACTTTCCCCTGCTCGATGATCGAGTAGGCGTCCATCCCGATGCCCGTGTCCATAAACAGCTCGCGGATGTCGCGGAGGCGGCACCGCTGTTTGTTGAGCAGGTATTCGCTCTCGCCGCTTCGGTAGAGCCGCCGGGTGACGCTGACGGAGTCGTATTCGGTGGGCAGCGCCCCCTTGGTATCGGCGAGGGTGAGGGTGACCTCGGCCATCCCGGTCGATCGCCGTGTGCGGGCGCCGTTGAACAGGACGTCCTGCATCTCGTTCCCGCGCAAGCTCTTGACCCGCTGTTCGCCGAGCACCCACTTGACGGCGTCGACCACGTTGCTTTTTCCGCAGCCGTTGGGGCCGACGAATACGGTCATCCCCGGTTGGAAATGGAATTCCGTCTTGTCCGCGAACGATTTGAACCCGCGGATTTCGAGCTTCTCAAATCTCATTCAATGGCCCTCGAGTCCCGGGCGGAATATTCGGCGGGGCCGCTCCGGCCGAATCCGGCGCGGCCCCGAAATAAGCGCACAATATCACCGTATCCTGCCCCGGGCAGTGACATGTATATCGTCATGCGGCGGAAAAACCTTTAGATATGATTGGGCGGCGGACGCCGCGTCAGAGTATGTAGCGGCTCAGGTCCTCGTCCTCGATGATGCTGCTCAACTTGTCCCGGACGAGTTCGGCGTCGATGCGCACGCTCTTGCCCGACATCTCGGGGGCGTCGAACGAGATCTCCTCCATCAGCGTCTCGAGTACGGTCTGGAGGCGGCGGGCGCCGATGTTCTGCATCCGCCGATTGGCGCGAGCCGCGATGTCCGCGATGTCCTCCAGCGCCTCCCGCTCGAACGTGATATCGACGCCCTCGGTGGCGAGCAGGGCCGTGTACTGTCGGGTCAGGGCGTTCTTCGGCTCGGTGAGGATGCGGAAAAACTCGTTCTTGCCCAGGTCGCTCAGTTCGACGCGGATGGGGAACCGGCCCTGGAGTTCGGGGACCAGGTCCGATGGCTTCGCGTTGTGGAACGCGCCGGCGGCGATGAACAGGATATGATCGGTCCGGACCATCCCGTGCCGGGTGAGCACGTTGGCCCCCTCGACCACGGGCAACAGGTCGCGCTGGACCCCTTCGCGTGAGACGTCGGGGCCGCCGCTGTCCTTCCGAGTGGGCGCCGCGATTTTGTCGATCTCGTCGAGGAACACCATGCCCATCTCTTCGGCTCGCGAAATCGCCTCGCGGCGGACCGTCTCCCGGTCGGTCATCCCCTCGGCCGCCTTCTGGGTGAGCAGTTCCCGCGCCTCGGACACCTTTACCGTCCGCCGGACCGTCTGGGAGGGGACGAGCTGCTCGAACATGTTCTGGAAATCGACGCCCATTTGTTCGACGCCCTGGTTCGAGATGACGTCGACGGTGGGGATCGACTTCTCCTCGGTCGTGATCTCGACATCCCGATCATCGAGTGCGCCCGCCTGCAGCTTCTGCCGAATCTTCTCCTTCGTCTTGCGGTGCGAGGCCATCCTCCGGTTGTGCTCGTCGGCGTCAACCACCCCGTCGAGATCGACGGGCGGCAGTAGCGCCTCGAGGATTTCGTCCTCGGCCTGCTCCCGGGCCTTGCCCGTCAGTTTCTCCTGCTCCTCCGTCATTACCATGTTGTAGGCGGCGTCGACCAGGTCTCGGATCATCGACTCGACATCGCGGCCGTGGTATCCGACCTCGGTATATCTCGACGCCTCGACCTTGATGAACGGTGCCTGGACGAGGTTCGCCAGCCGCCGTGCGATCTCGGTCTTGCCCACCCCCGTCGGCCCGATCATAATGATGTTCTTGGGCAGGACGTCCTGCCGGACTTCCGGGTCCAACTGCTGGCGTCGCCATCGGTTCCGGATGGCGATGGCCACCGACCGCTTGGCCTGGTCCTGGCCGATGATGTAGCGGTCGAGCTCGGTCACAATCCGGCGCGGGGTAAGGTCTCTCACGCGATCTCCTCCACGTATATTTCGCTGTTGGTGTGCACGCAGATGCCGGCGGCGATGTGCAGCGACTCCGCGACGATCGTCTTGGCGTCCAGATCGGTGTTGGCCGCCAGCGCCCGGGCCGCGGCCACCGCGTAGGCCCCGCCGGACCCGATCCCCAACACGCCGTCGTCCGGCTCGATCACGTCGCCCGAGCCCGAGACGAGCAGGGCCGAATCGCCGTCGGTCGCGATGAGCATCGACTCGAGCCGTCGGAGCACCCGGTCGGTCCGCCACTCACGGGCCAACTCGTATGCGCCCTTCCGCAGGTTGCCCTGGGCTTCCTTCAGCTTGCCCTCGAACCGCTCCATCAGGGCGAACGCGTCGGCCGCCGAGCCGGCGAACCCGACCGCCACCTTGTCGTCGAGCAGCCGGCGGGTCTTCCGGGCTTTCGCCTTGACAATGGTATCGCCGATGGAGACCTGCCCGTCCCCACCGATCGCCGTTTTACCGGCCCGGCATACACACAAAATCGTTGTCGCCCTGAACATCGCTCACTCCTTCATTATCGTGGGGTCCGACGCCCTATGGTACGTTCCCCGGCGGCCGGTTGCAAGCCGCCGAATGCCGGCGGCCCGTTGAAAGCTGTCCGGGACCGGCCAGTGCATCCTCTGCTGTATCAGGGACGCGGCTCAGATGGGCAGGTAATCGTCGAGGCACACCGGCGCCGGCTGGGGAACGTAGTCGCGGTATCGCTGGTCGAGGGCATATTCCGCCCGTGGGCCTTCGGCGAGGATCGTTGCGACGGCCTCGACCAGGTAGTCCACCTCCTCGGCCGTGTTATAGACGCCGATGCTGGCCCGGACCATCCCCGGTACGTTCGTGTGGTCGCCTGCGGCGAGCTTTTTGACGATGCGGGTCATCTCTTCGTCGGAGATGCCGAGCAGTTCACGGACGTATGGCTGGGCGCAGAAGCATCCGTTCCGCACGCCGATGCCCCACTCGTGCCCGAGGATGGCGGCGAGTTCGGCATGCCCGTAGCCATCGACGTTGAAGCTGACTGAGCCCACCCGGTCGAGTTCGGCCGGTGGGACAGTCGGTCCGTAGATGGTGACGCCGTCGAGGCGGGACAGGCCGGCGAGCGCCCGGCGGGTGAGCTCCCGCTCGTGCTCGGCGATATTGTCCAACCCGATGGCTTCGAGCACCCTGGCGGCACAGGCCAGGGCGAGGCATCCGGGGAGGTTCGGCGTCCCCGCCTCTTCCTTCTCGGGCAGTGGCGCCCACATCACTTCGCTGTCGGTGACGGCATCGACGGTCCCGCCGCCGACGTGGTCGGGGTCGCGGCCCTCGAACGCGGTCTTCGGCCCGACGAGCACTCCGGATCCGAACGGAGCGTACATTTTGTGGGCGCTGAGGGCGAGGAAGTCCACGCGCTCGGGGTCGTCGGGCGCGCCCATCTTGAATGGGCGGTGGGCGACGAGCTGGCTTGCATCGAGGGCGAACAGTGCCCCGTTTTCGTGGGCCAGCCGGGCGATCTCGCGGATGGGGGGGATGACGCCGGTCACGTTCGAGGCGCCGGTCACCGTCACCAGGCCGATGCGCCCGGTGCGGCTTCGCACCTTGGCTTCGAGGTCCGCCATGTCGAGTGTGCCGTCGTTATGGTTTATCCCGACATAGGCCACGTCGCAGCCCAGTTTGCGCCAGGGCAGCAGGTTCGAATGATGCTCGATGGCGGTCGTAATGATGCTGTTCCGGTTGCCGGTGCAAATGTGCATCGCCAGCTTGTTCAGGGCATGCGTCGCATTCTGTGTGAAGATCACGGCGTGGTGGTCGAGGTCTGCCCCGACGAACTCGGCGATGACCTCGCGACACCGCTCGAACACGTGGGTGGACACCTGTGATTTGAATCCGCTGCCCCGGTGGACGCTGGCGTACCAGTCGAGGAAATGGTGCGAACATTCGACGACCGGCTTGAAAGGCGGGGTGGTCGCCGCGTTGTCGAGGTTGACGTAACGGGCCTCCCGACTGTCGTGTAGCGGTACTTTCTGATCGACGCCCACGACGTAATCACGGGCGTTGTCGATGGTGACCTCGGCGGCGAGCTCGCTGCACGTGCGGCACAGGGCGTCGATGCTGCCCGGACCGGGGGCATTATGCGGTTCCGGCTCGCTGACCTCGTCCGCTGCCTTCTGCTCGGCGTCGGGCGGCGAGCCGTTCGAGTATTTCTCCGCGATCTTTCGCTGGAGATCGTTCTTGTAGAGCGAGAACGAGCAGACGGGGATGGTCCGGACTTCCCCGGTGTCGGGGTCCTCGAACGCGAAGCCGGCGGTGCAGTCCCGGAGCCGGGCGCTGTCGATCGCGTCGTATTCCTCGAAGGGGAGCACGATCATCCGCAGGGCGTTGTGGATGCCGGTATGCTTGCGGAATACGTCCTTGCCCCGCCGCCCGAGGGCCAGTCCGCCGAGAACGCGAAGCGGGCCTAGTACCGGATGGCCTTTGAATGCACGCCGGAAGTTAATCGACCTCCGGATCAGTCCGCCGAGTGAACGGGTGATCATCAGCCGCCCGCGCCAGCGGCCCCACCAGGTGTTCGGGTCCAGCCGCTGGAGCTTGGGTTCGAGCTTTTGCACTCGGGTTCGAAGCTCGCTGAATAACTCGGCGAGCGGGCGGTTGAGGTAGTGGCTCAGCGGGCGGTACTGTTCGCCGTCGCTGAGCAGGATGGTGATCGACTCGCAGTTGGGATGCACGCCGCCGAACGTCAGGCGGGCGTCGCCGAAGAACGGGAGCACGTTCCGCAGGTCGTGGGCGAAGCCGGTGGGCAGGAACTCGACGGGATCGTCGGGCAGAGCTTCGTCGACGATCCGTTCGACGTCCTCGATGGTGGTGTGTACGTCGGTTTCGAACTCGCCCTCCTCCCAGTTTTCGGTCAGGGGGATGAGGTGGAGGGCGTCGATAAACGACCGGCGGTCGTGGACCATCTGGATGAGTTCGCCCATGTGCTTGTCGTTAATCCGCCGGGCCACGCACGTCATGATGGTGCTCTTTCGCCGGCTGAACCGGCCCAGGTTTTCGAGCGCCTTGACCTTCTTGTGATAGGCGCCGGGGTTCTTGCGCAGCCGGTCGTAAATCTCGGGGCTGTTCCCGTCGAAGGCGAAGAGGAGGGGGACCTTCGTGTCGCACAGCTTCTTGCAGTATTCTTCGTCGGCCAGTTTCAGGCCATTTGTCACGATGCGGACGCGCAGCCCGTGCTTTCGGCACAGGTCGATGATCTCGAACAGGTCGTCGCGAACGGTCGGCTCGCCGCCGAACAGTTGGACGGTCGGCTTGGGGTCCATCGCCGCCAGGCCCGCCAGCACCTTCTCGAAATATTCCAGCGGGGGATTGAACACAAACCCCATCGCCGGTGTGTTGTTGATGCAGATGGGGCAGTTCATGTTACAGCGGTTGGTCACGTCGAGGAACACCATCCGAGGATGGTGCTGGTGCGGGCATTCGTCGCAGTTGATCCGGCACTTGACCGCGACCTCGGCCTGTGGGTCGTACCCGAGCAGGTCCCGCTTGGCCTGCCACGCGGCGGGGTCGTTGGAGATCAAGCTCTCGTCGGCTCCGCAGTCGGGGCACCGGCTGGCCAGATAGACCTTGCCATCTCGGACTACGTGCTCGGAAGGCACTCGCTTCTTGCAGCTCTGGCAGATGCCGAACAGTTCCGGTGTCATATCTCGTCCGTTGTTGTAGTGCGTCGGTCCAGCGGCCGGTCTAGTTGTCGTCACCCATAATGTCTATCGTCGTCCAGCCCAACAGGAAGTCGGCCAGCTCGCCGAACTTGCAGTTGACGGTAATGCCGACCCATCCGAGGTGGAGGATTTTCGGGCAGTTGACGATCTGCGATTTCGGCGGACGGGCCCCTCGACCGGCAATCCCGACGCCCCAGGGCGGCGGCACCTCGGCCATCTCCAGGTCCGAGTAATCATACACGAAGTGCTCCTTGCCCGCGAGCAACAGGCCCCAGGCCGCCTGGCGGGCCTCGACCGCGCCGTAAGAGCGGTCGGCCATGCCGTAGAGCGTCCCTTCAAAATCGGCGTACCCGATGCTCAGGATGTTCAGGAAGCCGGCGTAGAGCGCGAACTGCGGCTCGTTCGACACGGTCACGCCCACGTCGAAGATGTCGGTGAAATCCTGCCCCCGGTTCTGGAGGTACGTACAGCCACCGGCGAACAGAGCCACCACCGCCACACAAATGCCAAGCACGCCCATCAACCGATCCGTCTTCAACATAGCGTCTCCTTTCCTACCAAAAGGGGTGCATTGCCCATAATTTCGGCCATTGTAACCGGAGACTGGCACTCTACGCAAG
>PUPC01000305.1 GCA_003553185.1 Planctomycetota bacterium
CAGCGTCTTGCCGCATCCGTAATCGCCGGTGAGCAGGGCTCCGCCCTTACGTTCATAAACGGCGTAGCCGAGAGTCTCCAGCGCGCTCTGGTGCTCATCCGCCGGAAAAAGGTAGCGGGGGGCCGGTGAGTTTTCGAAGGGCTTCTCTTTCAGACCCCAGAATTCCTCGTACATGACCCCACCTTATCATATCCAAGCTCGCCCAGAACTCCTGCTGCAACAGCATTGCCAAGAGGATATTACCATTATTTCTACGAAAAGTACAAGAAAAAAACGGGAAAACGCTTTTTTTTACAACAGCAGCCGGAAGGACGGGGTGCGGGCACAAGTGCGAGTTGTGACGCTTCGAGCCCGGGCACACTGCATCGGGTAATGAAAGCTCTGGTCCACCTCCGCGAGCGGCAGCGCGGAGAATATAGCGCGTGAGAGCACGTCAACCGGCAGGGCTGGACGGCCAGACCTCCGTCCGGTAGGCCCCGACTGCTGCACCCAGCGGCACACCTGTATCACCAACGTTGGGCATCGGGGGGAGGCGACAGCGGGCAACGCCACAAGCCCCGAACGAGCCAGCACTTACGACGACGATCTTCCGGGGCACAGCGCCTGGCCCGTAACAGCAACAGCTGGTGATGTCAGCGGAACCGCCCGTTCTTGAAGTCGTAAGTGAAGCTCCCCCGCCGCCGGCTCGTCGCCTGGACCGAATCACCGTTGATGGCGAGGATCGCCTCCACCTTTTTCCCGACCCGGACCTTCGCCGCGCCGGTGGTGGACAGTGCGTTCCGCACGTCGGTGCCCATCTCGAGTATCTGATCGTCGGAGAACCCCGCCCGGCGCATCACCCGGGCCACGTCCTCGGCGGTGAGGGCGGCCACCGTCTGGCTGCCCAGCGGGATCACCCGCATCGAACGGGCGCATCCGCCGCCCAGGATCACTGCCAGTAACATAGCCAGCGCGGCACCGCCGGCTCGCATCATTCGGGGGGTATTCATCGGCCCTCCTTCAGCCCAATGGTTGTCGGTCGTTCGGCGACCCTATCCGTCCGGCTGTTCGTCGTTCATTCTCCGAAGCGCCTCGGCCAGGTCGGCCCGGAACTCGTCCTCGGAGACCGGGTCGATTCGGACGGGGTCGGGCCGGTCGGGCGGGTCCTCGGCGTCCCGCACCAGCGTCGCGGTCACGAACACGGCGTAATGTCGCGATTCCTCGCGCCCGGACCGATGCCGGAACAGGTACCCGATCCCGGGCAGGTAGTGCAGGAAGGGGACTCGCCGCCGAATCTCTCGCGACCGGCTGTCCATCAGCCCGGCGACGACCGCCGTCCCCCCGTCCTTGATCCGCAGCGTACTGTTCGCCGTCCGCCGGGTCACCACCGGCAGGTTCGCCTCGCCCCGTGCGATCACGTCGCTCACCTCGGTCCCCAGCTTCAGGGTGATCTCGCCGTTCGCATTGATCCGGGGCAGGATGGTCAGCACCGTCCCGGTCTCGATCTTCTCCAGGTCCACCCGCTCGTAAATCCCGCCGGTCGTCACCTCGAAGTACTCCTCGGTGCTCACCCGGATTTCCGCCTCCTCGCCGTGCTGGGCCATCAGCGTGGGCCGTGCCAGCACCGTCGCCTCGTCGTTCTCGGCCAGCAGGTTCAGCGTCATCGACAGGGCGTTGGTGAACGTCCGGTCCGGGGTATACCCGATGCGGATGCCCCACCCGTAGTCGGGCCGGGTTTCGCCGCTGCCGACGAGGTGCCACCCGGCGACCGCCTCCGGCCAGTCCCACTGCACCCCCATATCGAGCAGGCCGCTCCGGTCCAGGGCCACGATCCGGGCCTCGAGCACCACGTGCCGGCCCGGCCGGTCCAGCTCGTCCAGCGCCCGGTCGATCCGGTCGAGCATCCGCGGCGGGCCGATGAGGAACACCATCTGCTCGTCGGGCGAGGTCCGGACGTACCGGCTCAGCATCTCGGGCAGCAAGCTGACCGCCGACCGCGGGCTGATGTACTGAAGGTCGCGAGTCCGGGCATCGCTGATCTCGGCGAACGCCGGGGCGTCGGGGTCGGGCGAGCAGATGAGCACATAGTCCTCGGTCGTGTGAACCACATACCCCTTGCCCGCCAGCATAATGTTCAGCGCCCGGCTCAGCGGCATGTCGGTCAGCGTCGCCGTCACCACCCCCGCCACACTGTCATCGGGGATAATCGTCACGTCCGCCTGAGCCGCCACATCCTGCAGGGCGTCCCGCAGGTCGGTCTCGACAAAGACGTTGGTGATGCGCGGCTCCTCGGCCGCCTCCTCGCCGTGCGCCGTCGGAACCGCCGGCCCCAACAGACAGGCGGCCAGCACCAGCACCGCCCCCGCCCGGCATCCTCTGTTCGCTATGGTCATCATCGGACTCCAGTCTTCCGTGCCCCTGGGTTATTCCGCGTCGTCGTCCTCGGCCGGCTCCTCGTCCGGCCGCTCGATTTGGGTGACAATTCGCTCGCCGTCCTCGTCCTCGACTCGCAGCCCGGTCTCCCGGACCACCCGCCCGGCCCCGTCCTTATCGAGCACCACCCGGAGCACATAGACCCCCGGCTCGATGTCGGCGAAGTCGATCAGGCCCGAGTAGTCCCGCATCTGCAGCGGCAGCATCCGTCCCGTCTCGCCGGAGAGCATCGCCTCGCCGTGGCCCCGCATCCCCGTCGGGTCGGTCAGCCGGGCCCGGGCGGTCGCGTCGTAGTGCACGTTCCCCGTGTTCGCGAACCGGGCGCTGATCACGTATTCCGACCCTTCGCCCTGGGCCACGGACAGCGAGATGCACTCGCCCTTCGGCTCCAGCTCGACCCCCTGCATCCGCAGGGCGAGCAGGGTGTCCGTCTGCCCGGCGCTCTGCCCGTCGGGGTAGGCCGCATCGAACACGAGCGACGCGTAGTACACCGCCTGGGGGTCGTCGATGGCCGGGATGCGGGTCACCACCCGCAGGTTCTGCCGGCCGCCGCCCCGCAGGGTGAACTCGTCCGGGGCGACCGTCGTCCACTCGGCGCAGGCCAGGTCGTCCCCCCTCAGCTCGCCCATCATCACTCCTTGCAGCGAGCCGGGGACCTCGACCCTGGGCCGGACGGTCACCGCGTCGTCCGACAGGTTCCGCAGGGCGACCACCGCCGTCCGCGTCGCGCCCGGCGTCCCCGTCACGTCGACCACCTCCGGCTCGAGGGTCAGGGCGCTGTCCACGCTCACCTCGGTCACCTCCGGGTCGCCCGCGAACTCGATCTCCTCGGTCAGCGTGGGCAGCCGCCGGCCGTCCACGTACAGCGTCCCGGTCAGCCGGTACCGCCCGCTGGGCAGCCGCCGCTCGATGTCGTGCCGGATGTCGAACCCGGCCCCGGGGATGATGTTCGCCGAGGGCAGCGCCGCCTCGGTCACCGGCCGCCACCGGCCCTCCCACTCCCGCTCGACGCGGACCGTCCCCCGCAGCCGCGAGTAGGTCAGGCCCGGGTTGGCCACCCGGGCGTGCACGAACGTGGTCGCCGGCGAATCGCTGGACCGCTCGCGGAAGGTCATCCCCACGTCCTCCAGGTTCACGTTCTGGCGGACCGACCGGCCGCGTATCTCGACGATGACCGGGATGAGGAACCGGATGACCGTCCGGATGCCGGTCGCCCCCTCGGGCGGCCGGGTCTGGGCGATGATGCCCGCGAAATAGACGCCCCGGGCACGGGCGGGCACGTCAAACGTAATCCGCACGTCGCGCCGCTCGAACGGGTCGAGGGTCACACTCGGGCCCTCGAGCTGAGTCCACGGTCGGCACGAGGCCAGCCCCTCGAGTTCTTCTTCTTCGGCGTCGCCCGGCTCGATGATCCGCCACCGGCCGTTCGCCCCTTGCGACAGCTCGACCAGCCGCAGGTCGACCGTGCTCTGCCGCTCGCCGCTCGTGTTGCGCAGCTCGAGGTTGGTGACCGCCCGTCGGCCGGCGTCGGCCTGGAACTCGATCCGCATCGGCCTCGCCATGAACCCGAGGCCCCGGCCGTAGGCGGGCTGGGCGACGAGCAGGGCGAGCAGAGCGGATACGAACAGGGCGGCCGCAGCGACCGGGCTGCGCCCGCCGACGACCTGTCTTCGGCTCTCGATGGTGCGTTTCATTGTCATTCCCTCCTACTGTTCGGCACATGTGGGACGCGGGTTTAGAAATAGGCCATAGCCAATCGACTATAGTTCGTAGGGTCCGCTCAGCTTCGTACCGCCGGCATCCGGCCCTCGCCGCGTCGGGGGCGAGACGCCCCCGGACCGGCCGCCGGGACGGCGGCGGTACAGGTGTGGCACGGGCTTCCCGCCCGTGTCCGGTCATTCATCCTCACATCCACAGCCGCATCGCCGCCGCCTGCGTCTTTGCCGGCGCCGGCCTCTCGGGCAGAGGTCGTCCTCGACCTCGAGGGTGACGCCCGCGGCGGCCGTCCCGGCCCGGACCTGGCCGATATAGATGTCCACCACAACCGTCCCCGTCCAGGTGGTCCCCAGGTCGTCCTCGTCCCAGTTCTCCTCGACGGTCGCCTCGAGCTCGGCGACCGCGTCGTCCTCGCCGGGCGGGACGTCGAGCCGGAACCCGCCGGTCACGGCCGTCGCCCCGTTCCCGATCAGGTCGAGCGTCGCCACCATCTCGCGCCCGGCCCCGTCGGCCAGGATCACCGTGTCCGGGCAGTGGATCGTCGCGTTCACGTTCGCCGTGTACCCGACCGCGGTCCGGGCGGAGTGGACGACCGGGCTGTTGCAGGCGACCTCGTCGGCGGTGACCGGCCCCAGGACGATGTCGCCGCCCAGCCGGACCGATGCGTACGGTTCGATGGTCACGCGGACCTGGACGGTCGCCGACTCGGTCGACGCGGCGGCCGCGCCGGCCGGGGCCAGTGCCAGGGCGAGGAGGATCGCGGCCGCGGTCCGCATCACAGTGTCTGTTCGCATCGGGTGAACGCTCCTTCGTTCATTCGCTCCGTCCGGCCGGATTGGCCCGTCCATGTTGCGCGATGTTCGGGCGGATGTCAAGCGCCTGTTCGCCGGCGGCAGACAAGAATGTCTGCCCCACCATGCGGTACGAGTCGGCCGGCGGCCCGCCGGGCCGCATCACTGCGGGTTATCGGCGGACGGCGGTGCCCGTTGAGCGGAAACACCGCCAAAAAACACGCCGGCGGGCCGGTGGCGGCACGGGGAGGCACCCGGCCGGACAACCGCCGGGCGTCCACAGGGCGCCGCCCCTCACCCGGCCGCTTCGCGGCCGACCTCTCCCCGGCGGGGAGAGGGGTTGGGGGCACACGTTTTCAAATAACCGCCTACAGTCTACTGACTGTGGTGGCACGGGCTTCCAGCCCGTGGGCCGTCCAATCACGGCCAGGATGGCCGTGCCACGGGGTACGGTGCGGCCGGTGGCAGACAAGAATGTCTGCCCCACCCATTCATCCCATCGCGGGTGGCCCGGGCATTCCTGCTTTCCGATCTGCCCGGCCCCATCCAAACCAACCGGTGGGACAGGCATTCCTGCCTGTCTACCCGCTCGTGGTCCATCCAATCACGGCCAGGATGGCCGTGCCACGGAAAAGCGTCCGGCCGTGTTCATCCCTGGCCCAGGTCCTGGTCCTTCAGGATGTGTTTGGCGGCGGACCGGACCTCGGACCAGGTCAGGTTGTGGCGGTCGTCGTTGGCGAACTTCACCATGGCGGCGAGGACCGCCTGTTCCTCCCCCTTCGAGTAGAAGAAGTAGTACAGGTGGTTCTTGCACGAGATCATCACGAACGGTCGCTCTGCCATGGGGGCCTCCGGCCCGGTGCCTGGCCGGTCGGCGCCGGGTACTGGCCGTCCCTCCCGGTCGGGCAAGCGTTGCTGTCGACCACGACCTGCTCGTCGGTTCTCCTTTCGTCTAGCGTACTCGGGTCCTGTTCCAATCGTACAGACTGTGGTGGCACGGGCTTCCAGCCCGTGGTCCGTCCAATCACGGCCAGGATGGCCGTGCCACGGGGTACGGTGCGGCCGGTGGCAGACAAGAATGTCTGCCCCACCCATTCATACCACTCGAGGGTGGCCCGGGCATTCCTGCTTTCCGATCTGCCCGGCCCCATCCAAACCAACCGGTGGGACAGGCATTCCTGCCTGTC
>PUPC01000198.1 GCA_003553185.1 Planctomycetota bacterium
CGATACAGCTACTCCCGCTCGAGCGCCTGACTCGCCCGACGCCGGGCAGTGCCGACCTCCTGAGCGCGTAGGACAACATCGATGCTTTACGTCGGCGTGATTTTCTTTCTCATACTCCAGTTCCTGCGCCCCCAGGAATTCGTGCCCCTCTTATACGGCCTCCGGCTCGTCTACTGGACGATGATCTTGCTGGTCCCGATCTGGGCCATCAAACTCCAGTGGAAAAAGCTGCTCCGAACGCCCGTCGACCTGATGATGTTCGGATTCTATCTCATCTGTATCCTCTCTTGGTGGAACTACTACAAGAGCCGGATGTTCCTGCCCGGCGGGCCGGTCTTTACTCTCATCCCCCCGATGCTGATCTACTTCCTCACAGCTCATGCCGTCGATACCCGCCAGAAGCTCGTCGGCGGGGTGTGGATGGTGTTCCTCAGTCTGATCATCATCGGCCTGCTGGCCGGCGAGGACGTCGGCCTGACCGGCCAATATGCAAGCATCGGCATGTTCGACAACCGGAACGACTTCGCCTATGCCATGGCCATCCTTGCGCCCATCGGGTTCGCCTTCCTGCTCGCCGGGAGCGCCCCCGAAAAGATCGCCGGACTGGGGGCGATGATCCTCGCCTTCGGCCAGGTCGTCGCGTCCGGCTCGCGGGGCGGACTGCTCGCGACGCTGGGCGCGGTTTACGCTGTATTGCTCACCCGACCGCGGCGGGCCTTCGTACGGTTTGGCATGGCTTTGGCTGGCATCATCGCCTTCGGCTTCGTGCTCAGCTTCAGCCCCCGGCTGCAGACCGTCGGCGGATATACCAGGGATGGATCAGCAATGGGGCGGGTCGAGGTATGGAGTATGTGCCTCACTCTTTTCCGAAATCACCGGTTCATCGGGCACGGCGCCCGGACCTGGCTGTTAACGCCCGGTACGCCCCGAGACACGCACAGCAGCTACATGCGTGTCCTGTTCGAACTGGGCACCATCGGGCTGTTCATCTATCTGGGCGTGTTCTTCTACGCGATGCGGGCCTCATACAAGATCACCCAGCAAGGGTCGAGCGGGCGAATGCGAGTGATGGGGCTGGCGATATTCGGTATCCTGGCCGGCCAGACCATCGGCAGCGTGCTGCAGACCCGCGTGTACTACCCGTTCGTCTTCGCCATACTCGGGCTGAGTTCGGCGCTCCTGCTCGTATCGTCGCGAGAGCAGGGGCAGATACCGGAGCCCACCGGGCGGGCGGACTGGCCCCCCGACCGGCTATCGGGCCTCACCCCCGACTTGTGGAACCAGTCAGCCGGGTCCGGCTTCTCGGCACCCGACTTGTGGAACAAAAGGGATTTCTACATAATCGCAGGACTCACCTTTCTCTGCTGGCTGGTGCACAAGCTGTTCGTCATGCGCTCGTACTGACAAACGGCCGACTCGCGGGAGGGAAAATCAATATCGACCGGCAGATGATGACCGAACAGACCAGCGGCAGATCGGCTCACATCAAGGCCATCCGGTGGCCGGAGGACAAGGCGTTTGCGTTCAGCGTCTTTGATGATACCGACGGCGAGACGCTGGAGAATACCAGGCCCATATACGATCTACTCGCCGAGTTAGGCCTGAGGACCACGAAATCGGTGTGGGTTTTTGACCACCCCGATGCACCGCGATGGGCCGGTCAGTCTTGCGACGACACCGAATACCGGGCCTGGCTCAACGAACTGGACCACCAGGGGTTCGAGATCGGATACCATGGCCCTCGATGCCTGTCGAGCCCCCGAGAGGTCAGCGTGGCCGCACTCGACCGGTTCCGCGAGATGTTCGGGCAGGACCCCGTCACCTTCGCCAACCACGACCGGAACGGGGAAGGGTTATACTGGGGGCCGGCTCGGTTGTCGGGCACCGCTCGGGCCGTCTATCAGGTGGCGACCGGACTGCGCCGCCGCGGGCAGTTCCACGGCCACACGCCCGGCCACCCGATGTTCTGGGCCGACGTGTGCCGCGAGCGAATCGAATACGTCCGCAATTTTACCTACAACGAGATCAACACGCTCAAAATCTGCCCGCAGATGCCGTATCACGACCCCGACCGCCCGTTCGTCAACGCGTGGTTCGCCGCCGGAAACGGTGCCGATGCGGACCGGTTTGTCCGCCTGCTCGCATCTGAGAACCAGGACCGTCTGCAGAACGAGCGCGGCGGCTGCATCGTGCAAACCCACTTCGCAAAAGGGTTCGTGCGGGACGGCGCCGTGCGGCCCGACGTCCGCCGACTGCTGGAGGAACTGGCCGGGCGGGACGGCTGGTTTGTCCCCGTCGCAACAATGCTTCGGTACATCCGAGAGCAGCGGGGCGGCGTCCACGTCATCGCCCCGCGCGAGCGCCGTGCGCTCGAATGGCGATGGCTGGGCGGACGAATGCTCGCTGCGGGCAGACGACTTTGATGGCCGCTCCGCCAGCGGTGATCGCCCGCTGACAACGGCCCGGTTGTGTGGTAGAGTTTCCACGGGCACCCGCCGACCCCGGCAACGGGTTTTGCTGAATTCGCGACCCGCCATGCCGATACCCGTTAATGGACACCCACGCCGGGCGGGCGCTCTGAAGAAGACCGGTCGGACAGCGGAGCAGGCGGAAGTGGATGACCTTGGCTGAACAGCATTCGAAGCGACTGGAATATGGTGCGATGGGACCCGAGCACGTCCCAGACCCTTAGAGTATGTTAGCGGAGAACGAGGTGGAGATCGGGTCGCTGAGCACAAGGGCAATGTACAACGCGGTGTGTTGCGAGGCGGCGGCCGGGAGGATGATCGGATTTGTCGCCGCCGCAGGCGACAAACTGGCCGGCTGCATTCTCGCCGCCCGCAACTACCGGCGGTCCTGGATGCGATTGCTCCTCCGCCATCCACTGCTTGCGACCCGGGTACTGGCGGTGCGGGCGATCCGCCGGCTGCGTCGCCCGGCAGCGGCTGTCCGATCCCAGGGCAAGGAAAGAATGATGCCGGACCTGGCCTACCGTAGAGACAGCGAATGGAATGTTTCCCGCCGGGACATCGCCAACATCATGTTCATCGGTGTGGCACCCCCGTGGCGAGGTCTCGGTGTCGGCACACAGTTATACCACGAATTCTTCCGTTACTGTCGAGCCCAAGGAATCACTCGGATTCTCGCCCATATCAGTCCCGATAACATCGCGAGCATCCACCTGCATCGCAAGCTGGGATATGAACTGTCCACCGACGGAAATGTCGTGTTCGCCGGAATCGACCTGAATGAGCCGCCTTTCGAAGAGATGAACCAGTGACAATCGAGTTCAGAAAAATGTCGACCGACGAGGTCCCCTGGGATGGGCTTGACCGCTGCCCGGACCGAATGGTGTACCAGACCCGACCCTGGCTGGAGTTCATCGCCGAGACACAGAACGCCCGACCCGTCATTCTCGAGGTGCAGCAGAATAACGCGGCGATCGGCTGGTTCACCGGCCTGGTCTTTCGCAAGCTCGGTGTCCCCATCATGGGCAGCCCGTTCCCCGGATGGACCACGATGTATCTCGGCTTTAACCTGCTCGAAGAGGTTCCCCGCAGCGAGCTGATAAGCCCGCTGATCGAGTTTGTGTTCGAGGAACTGAACTGCTGGCACCTGGAGATGATGGACCGGGCAGTGACCGAGGACGAGCTCGAAGAGCTTGATGTCGATTTCTATCGCCAGGAGACGTTCGAGGTCGACCTCACACTCCCCGAGGATGAACTCTACCAGAACCTGTCGAGCAAATCCTGCCGCTACTCGATCCGAAAATCGAAACGCGAAGGGGTCACCATAGAAATTGCGGAAGACGCCGAGTTCGCCAGGGACTACTACGAACAACTGGAAGACGTCTTCGCAAAGCAGAACCTCGTGCCGACCTACCCCATCGAGCGGGTAGCCACCCTCATCGACAAGCTGCTGCCCACCGGGAACCTGCTCCTGCTCCGGGCGCGGGGGCCCGACGGAACATGCATCGCCACAGGCATCTTTCCCGGATACAACCGCCTGATGCAGTTCTGGGGCGGCGCAAGCTGGCGCGAGTACCAGAACCTGTGCCCAAACGAACCGATTGTCTGGTATGCGATGCGATACTGGAAGGAACGGGGCATCGAAGTGTTCGATATGGGCGGCGGCAGCGAATACAAACGAAAGTACGGCGGCCGGCGCATCTACGTGCCCTGGATTCGCGTCTCCAGGTTCGGGGCGCTCGAAAAGGGCAGAAACCTGGCCCGGAAAATGCACAGCAAAGCCCAGAAACTGAAGGGCCGCCTGAGAAAACTCAAGGGCGATTGAACCGGTGCGAGAACTCGACAAGAATGCACGAAACACTCCGACCCGGCGGCTTTGAACCGAACCAGGGCGGCCGAATAATTCGGTCCGGCCCGAACACCGAGCGCGAAGGATAACGACTTCATGTCCAAGGCCATACTGATCTGCCCCCGGCGGCCCGACTGCCGCCGCTTCGGCCCCGACGATATCCGCACCCTGTCCGACCGACTGTGCCCGGACAATATCAGCCCACCGCCCCCGCTGACTGCCGAGCATCACGGCGCCCTGCTCGGCGTGCTCAACCCGGTCGATACCGTCGCCGTCGAAGGGGCCTCGGCCTGCCTCGGATTCCCCCGAAAGCGCCCGGCTGACTGGCACAGGCCCGGTGCCCCCGCGCCCGACGGGACCTTCGCCCTGTTCCGCACCTCCGACCGGGCCGTCGAACTCTGCACCAACATCCTCGCCTCGCGCAACATCTGGTACGCGCATACCGATGACCTGTTCGTCGCCTCCTCGTCCCAGCGGGCCGTCGTCGCCCTGCTCGGCGGCCTCGAGCTCAACCGCTCCGCCATCCCCTGGTTCCTCAGCACAGGGACGCCCGGCCCGGGCCAGCCGTGGGACCGCCGCATCCGGTTCCTCGGCCCCGACGGCCGGCTGTGGCTCGACCGGGAGGCCTGGACGGTCAACGTGGAAGAAGCGCCGGTTCTGTTCGAGCCGTCGGACAGGCCGCGGGACGAGCAACTGGCCCGCCTGAGAGCCGCACTCGATGAGGCGTTCGAGGACCTGCCCATTGAACCGTCCCAATGGCTCCTGCCGCTCTCCAGCGGGTTCGACAGCCGGGCGATCCTTACCTACATGGCCGAGCGGGGCCTGGCACCGCCGTGCGTGACCTGGGGGCTGGCCGAACACCAGCACGACCCGTCGTCCGACCTCTCCGTCGCCCGACAGCTCGCCGAGCATTACGGCCTCGAACATCGCTATTACCGGCTCGATCCGTCGGCGGCGACCGTCGAACAGTTCCTCGACCGGTTCGTCGCCCTCTGCGAGGCCCGCGAGGACGGCGTCGAGGGCTATGTCGATGGGTTCGATATCTGGCGCCGCCTGCTCGAAGACGGTGCCTGCGGCGTCATCCGAGGCGAGCAGGCGTTCGGCGAGCCGCCCGTCCACACCGAGGCCGACGCCCGAATGGATCGGAAACTCGCCCTGTTCTCCGATTACACGAACCTGGGCGAGCCCGAGCAGTATGGCTTCGGGCCGCAGGAGCTGCCGGACACCCTGAAACGCCGGCCCGGCGAATCGCTCGCCACCTGGCGCGACCGTCTTTACCAGCAATACACCATGCCCTACGTCTTCGGATGTCTGAACGAACTCAAGGCGTGGTACGTCGAGACGCTCGACCCGCTCACCTCCCGGTCGATCGTCGAAACTGTGCGCACCCTGCCCGACCGGCTCCGGGACGACAAGGCGCTGTTCCGCGATCTGGTCCGGGCGATTTCCCCCGATATCCCACTCGGAGCGAAAGCCATTGTGCCCGATCCGTGGGACGTGATGCGGACACGGGACGTTGTCGAGCACATCCGGGCCGAACTGGACACCTCCGGAGCCCGCGAACTCCTGTCCGGCCTCCTCGTCGATCGGATTTTGGACGGAGCCCGGGTCATGCACGAGTCGGTCCCCCGCCAAAGGAAATCGGTCCGGGACCGGGTCAAGCGGGTCATCCCGCAAAGCGTTCGGAAGAACCTCCGAAGCAGCGTGCTCAAGCCGGCGCTCGATTGGAACGCCCTGGCGTTCCGCGCCTATGTCATCAGCCGCTTTGTCGCCGTGCTTCGGGATGAC
>PUPC01000003.1 GCA_003553185.1 Planctomycetota bacterium
CGCACGCCGACCAGGTTCAGGATCACGAACACGACCAGGAGGATGGCTCCGAGCGCTTGGCCGTGCATCTGAACGATCAGGGCGGTAAACGTCGCCATGCCCACGATGGCGAACGAACTCTTCAGCGACAGGGAAAACCAGCTCAGAAGACCGGCCACCGTCCCCGTGCCCGGGCCGAATCCGCGAGTGATGAAGAAGTAGTCGCCCCCGGCCTTGGGCATGGCTGTGGTCAGCTCGGCGATGCTGAGGGCACCGGCAGTTGCGAGGATACCGGCAAGGACGTAGGACCAGACGACCGCCGGGCCGGCCCGCTCGAACGCCATACCGGCGATGATAAAGAGCCCCGAGCTCATCATCGCGCCGGAGGCGATGGCGAAGACGTGGATCAGGCCGAGGCCCTTGTGTAAACTGGCTTTCTTTGTCGCTGCTCCCGTCCCTGCCATAAATAAGGCCGCTCCAAAATAATATCAGATCGCCCGTGCCACCGTAAAAAACCGGAATGCCGTAGTCTAAGCGTCCGCAGGCCCTCTGTCAATTCTGCGGAGCCGGTGTCGGACTGTTGGGAAAATTTGATGGAGCGTCGGCGGGGGCCGGTTCTCCTCTAGGTCTCTCGCGGGCGCTGCCGGGCCGCCCACTGGAGCAGTTCCCGCAGTTCCTGCTCGTTGCCCGCCTCCATCCATTGCTCGTAGAAGTCCTCCATGAGGACGACCTGGGCGATGGCGGCGAGCGAGCGGAGGTGGAGATGCCATCGGTCCTCCGTCCCGCCCAATATGAAGATGCACTGTACCGTGGGGCATTCCTTCGAGAACCACACGCCGTCCTTCGCCCGGACAACCATCATCCCGAACGCTCCCTCGCCCGGCAGGACGACGTGGGGGATGGCGAAGTTGGGTGCGAGGGCAGTCGCCGCCTCCCGCTCGCGTGCGATCAGCCGTTCTTCCACCAGGTCCGGGTCCGCTCCCAGCACGTCGCCGATCTGCGGGGCGATGTGGGCGAAGAACTCCTGTCGGCCCATGTGTTTCTCGAGATCGATGATCGGGCACGATTCGAGCATGTGGTCGAAGTGGTCCTTCTCGTACTCCTTGCCCGCGCGGATGTGGTCCCAGAGCTCCGATTCCACCCGCCGGCTCAACAGGCCCTGGGCGGTGATCCGCTCGACGCGGATGCCGGAGCTGTGCGCCCCGCGGGCGATGGCGTGGGCCGCCGTGGGGTTGGTGATGAGGACGAAGACCATGGTGAGCAGAGCGGTGGCCCCGGCGGCGTTGAACCCGAAGTAAACGGTGACGCCGATGAGAATGAGGCAGGTGCCCATCGTGACCGCCTTCGTGGCGGTCTGCAGCCGGGTATAGATGTCGGGCATGCGGATCAGGCCGATGCATGCGAGCAGGTCGTATATCACTCCGACGGTCACGATGCCGATGCCGATCCACTCATTCATCGAACTCTTTCCCCTCGAGGTACTTGGCCAGTGCGAGCGTTCCGATGAAGCTGAGCAGCGCCCAGGCCAGCCCGACGCTCATGTAAAAATCTTCCCCGGTCAACATGCTGACCAAGGCGCAGAACCCGACGAGGATGATCCCCAGGATGTCGATCGCCACCGTGCGGTCCGGCGCTGTGGGGCCGCGAGCCACCCGATAGAGGCAGAGGTAGCTGCTGACCACCAGCAGGGCGAGCAGGATGAGCATCGCGGTTGTCATCATTCATCCTCGAAGATTTTTTTGAGCAGCGGCTCGAACTTGCCGGCGATCATCTGATGGGCCTCCTCGGGGTCGGTCGACCTCACCTCGATCCAGTGTACGTACAGGACCCCGTCATCGGTGGCCTCCACGGTGAGGGTGCCGGGGGTAAGTGTGATGCAGTTGGCCAGGACAGTGATCGCCGCTCGGCTCTTGAGGGTGGTCTCAATCCGAACGATCTCCGGCTTGATCGGCATCTTCGGATGCAGCAGCAGATAGGTCACCTGCAGGTTCGCTTCGATGACATAGTAGGCGAAGACCGGGAGGAACACCAGGAAGTACAGCCATCGAACGGGGTTCAGCGCTTTGCCCGGCTTCTCGGCGAAGCCCTCGCCGAACACCGCGGCCACGAGGAACGCCACGGGCAGGCCTACCAGCATACTCTGAATATCAAAGTCCGAGTGCTCTCCGCCGAACACCCAGGCGAACAGGCACCAGGCCAGGTACGCGATGACAAAGACCTCAATCCGGCTCTTCATCGGGCTCCTCCTGTTCAACGGACTCGCTGGGGATCAGAGTTGCCGCCTGCCCCTGCTCGGTGGTCGTGCCCGGTGAGGCGTAGCGCAGGATGCTCTGCCCGGCCGGCTCGAGGGTGACCGACCGAAGGGCGGGCAGCGCGATCAGTCCACCCGCCAGGCACAGTGCGGAGAGCACCGCCAGCGGGGCGGTCATCACGGCCGGAACGGCTGCCGTTCTCGGCGTGCGCTCGGTCGGTTCCGGGCGAGATCGCACCCGCCAGAACGCGAGGGGGATCAGCGCGGCCACCGCGACGGCGACTGCCGCCAAGCCATAGTAGCCGGCCATCACGAAGGCGATGACGATCATCGCCTTGCTCACGAAACCGCCGAACGGGGGGACCGCCGAGCTGGACAGCACCCCGGCGAGGCCGGCCAGCTTCGTCAAGCTGTTGCTGCCGCCCGCATATTCCACCGCTCCTCCGTTCAGGAACAGGAGCGACTGGAACACGGCGTGGTTCGCCAGATGGAAGAGGGCGGCGATGACGGCGAGGGCCGCAGCGGTGTCATTGCCCGCTGAGGCGAGTATTCCGCCCAGCCCGAATGCACATACCACATACCCGAGCTGCGAGATGCCGGTGTAGGCCACGACCCGCCGCCACTCGTCCTGCTGCAGCGCGGCGATGGCACCGCCCGCCATGGACAGCACCCCGACCAGCACCATGATCCAGCCGATGGGCGCGGTGGCTCCGAAGACGGCATAGGCGGTCCGGATCATCGCATAGACGCCGATCGTCTGGACCAGGCAGCCCGAGATGATGGCCGAGGCCGGGGCCGTGGCGGCGTCGAGTGCGTCCGGCTGCCACACGTGCAGCGGCATCAGGCCGGCCTTGAACGTGAAGCCGGCCAGCATCAGCACGGCCGCGATGAAGACCACCGAGTCGGGGGCCATCACCGGCCCGCTCGCCGCGATCTTCTCGCCGAGGTGGGCGATGTTGACCGTGCCGTGTACCGAATAGACCAGGGCGATGCCGAGCAGGGTGGCGATCGAGGCCACCGCGCCGAGCACGGCGTACTTGAGCGCCGCTTTCAGTTCGTTCGCACCGCACGCAAAGCCGACCAGCACGTAGGATGCGATGGCGGCGATCTCGACGAATACGAAACGGTTGAAGATGTCGCCGCTCAGAAGCGTTCCGTTCATCGCCGCCAGGAGCAGTATAACGAGGGCGAGAAAGCGGCTGCGCGAGGTGTACCGCCGCATGGATGCCGTCGCGTAGAGGATTACGGCGAGGGCCACGATGGCCGTGACCACCAGTACGAGGCCGCTGAACCCGTCGCGGGACATCTCGATGCCGATCGGCGGGTCCCATCCGCCGACGGCGTAAGACCCCACAAAGGGGGACAATGCGGCCGCTCCGGCGAGCACGAATATCCCCGTCGCCACGGCCAGCAGGTCGCCCGCCCGTTGGCTGCTCCCGGGCAGCAGCGCCATTACGAAGCCCGCCCCGAGGGGGACCGCGACCATCAATGGGATCAGGACGCTCATTACTCGGCCTTCTTCCTCGACTTCAGAATCTCGGTGATGTCATAGGTGCCGTACACGTGGTAGATGCGCAGGGCCATCGTCACCATCAGCGCCATCACCCCGAGCCCGATCACGATCGAGGTGAGGACCATCGCCTGGGGCAGGGGGTCCACCGCCTTCTCGGCGAACTGCACGCTCTCGTGGATGCGTTCGGTGATGATCGGGGCGATGCCGTCCCGTCGATACCCGATGACGACCAGGAACAGGTTGACTGCGTTCTCCATGATCGAGATCGAGATGATGATCTTGATTACGTTCTTCTGGCTGATCAGCCCGAAGATGCCGACGCACAGGAGCATGGCGCACAGGACATAGACCACTAGACACCCCTCCCGGGCCGCATTTTCGCGTTTCTCGCCGCTGTCATCATTTATCCTCCAGCGTGCGGATGGGCTCGTCCTGTTCATCCGTCGAGATGCGAAGGGCGCTGAGGGCGAACATCACCAGGAACAGCGAGGCGGCGACCTTCAGCCCGATCGCGATGTTCGCGGGCATGATCGTGCCGCCGCTGAACAGGCGGAGGGGCTCGCCCGGCAGGTACTGGTGGATGAAATTGGCGAAGAAAACGCCGGTTACGACGAGCCCGAACAGGGCGATGCACAGGAACAGGAGCGCCCCGACGGCATCGAGCTTCTTGGCCACGCCGAAGGGCAGCCGCTCGAGCGTTGCCTTGCGACCGCGTGCCAACAGGGTGAGGATGAACGCCGACGACAGGATGACCCCGCCGGGAAATCCGCCGCCCGGCGAGAGGTGACCGTATAGTGCGACGTAAATCCCGAACACGAAAATCAGCGGCGCTACCCAGCGCGACACCCGCGACACGATCAAGCTGCGATTGTTCATTCTTCGTCCTCCCCGCCGTCGTCGTCTTCACGGTCCTTCTTGCCCTTCTTGCGCAACAACACCAGGGCGCCGAACACCGCGGTGAAGATTACCGTCGCCTCGCCCAGGGTATCGTATGCCCGGAAATCGAGCAGTACGCTCATCACCTGGTTGGCCGAGCCGGTCCGCTCGAGCCCTTCCTCGAGATAAACGATCGACGGCGCGTCGTCCACCCTCTCCATCACCGGCGAGCCGAACTCGGGCAGCCCGGTGAACGACCGCACCATCACCAGCAGCAGGAGCACGGTGACCGCCGCGGCCAGGCGGAGCCGCTTGGGGGAGGGCATCCCCGACATCGTGCGCACCCCCACCCCGATGGTCACCTTGATCAGGAGCACCAGCGCGACCACCTCGACCACGATCTGGGTGATCGCCAAGTCCGGCGCCCCGAGCAGCAGGAACGCCACACTCGTACCGACGCCCACCGCCCCCACCGCAATCACCGCAGACAGGAGCTCGTCCGTCCACAGGGCGACGATCCCGGCGAGGATCATAAACAACAGCATAAAAATGAGCAGCAGTTCCATAGCGTGTCGCTCCAAACGCCGAGTTGTATGAATAGCACGGCGCCCGTCTGTTTATCCGGTCGGTAAAGAGCGGTTGAACGTCGGTATTCGACTGGCCTGGCGTGCTGGGGCAGCGGCCCGCCGAGGCCCGCCCCGAAGATGTGGTGGCGCCCGACCCGCCCGAACCGTGCGGGCGGAGAATATCACAGCGGCCGGGGGGTGTCAAGATACGGACGATGGCCGTACATCGGCAATGGCAGTGGAACTCGGGACATGTGTCATTCCGATCAGCAAATGGAGAGCGAGTTTGCCCGCTTGACATATCGGCACACTTGGTGCAAGATGGGCAGAGAAAGGCCGCCGTATGTGTTCGGCAATGAACGGATAATGTTTGGCTCGCGCCATTCTATATTGTGCTGAACGGAACGACAGGCGACTTCGTGGAGAGGAGAACCGATGAGGATCGTTGGGGCCGATGGGAGCGGACGCACCGGCGGGAACACCGGGGCGCTTGTCCGGGCGTTCCTGGACGGGGCGGAGCAGGAGGGGGCCGAGACCGACATGCTCGAACTGGGCGACTGGTCGATCCGCGGCTGCACCGCCTGCAAAAGCTGCAAGTCGGACCCGGAAAAGGTCTGCGTGATTGAGGACGGCATGCAGCGGTTCTACCGGCTCGCACAGAAGACCGACGTCCTTTTTCTCGCCGCGCCCATCTACCTCGATCATATCACCGCCCAATTGATGGCGTTCATCCAGCGTACATACTGTTATCTCAGCCCGACCCTCGCCAACTATTGGCCGCACGCCGACACCCGGTTCGTGGCCGGGATAACCTACGGGGCAGGCGATCCGAACATGTATAATTATGTGCTCGATTGGATGGAAGCCAGGATGGCCTACTA
>PUPC01000094.1 GCA_003553185.1 Planctomycetota bacterium
GCGGTCCGCCAGACCGTCAAGCAGGTGAACGGCCGCACCTTCTACGCCCGCTCCGACGGGGCCTGGGTGGACAGCGAATATGAGGAAGCCGAGGAAGAAAGGATACAGGACATCGCCCTGTGGAGCGACGAGTTCATCGAGCTCGCCGCCAGACACCGGGTCGTCGCCAGAGTGGCCGCCGAGACGCAAGAGGCGATTCTCGTGCTCGACGGGACGACCTATCGCGTCCGGCAGCCGGTAGAGGCCGAACCCATGACTCAGGAGGAGCCCGAACAATGAGAAACCGATGTGTCGGACTGATGCTCGCCGCCGCCGCCCTGGCCGTCGCACCCGCCGCTGGAGCCGAAGAAGGCCCCGACGAAGCCGCCCCCGAACACCTGACCGATGAGTACGTGCGGGAGAAAGTCTATCAGGATGACTACAAGGTGCCCGAGGGGTTCGAGACGGAGCCGGACGTCACTCAGCCGGCCAGACGCCGCATCGTGAGAATCCGATACGAGAATTTGGTGTATGAAGAAGGCCAACAGTTTTATGCGACGGCCGACACACTGGCCGCCGCCCGCGAGTTGGTCGAGATAACACTTCCAGCCAACGCGGAGATATCTGATGAGTCCGAGACCGAACGATATTACCAGTTCCGGTGGGTGCATCGTCTCGTATGGCCGCAACCCGGTGATGATCGCCCGGGTCCGGGTCGTCCGGCAGAATCGCTCATTATTGAATATCACCGCGTACTGAAGAGCTCGTACCTGGAGCGGCTGAAGGCCGACGATTCCGGGGGCGTCCTCGCCGAGACCCCGGTGACCCCCGAGGCGTTCCGCCGCTTCGCCGAGTGGTTCTGGTATACCCGGTTCCAACATCCACATCATTTCGGGGCGAAAGCGCTCGTGTCCCAGCCGGGCGAGTCGAGGGACGGAAAGCTGGTGCATGTTCTCTACACGACCACGCGGAAGCTCAGCGAGGCCCGCGGCGAGCCCGACCGGATATCGTTGAAGAGGACGGTCTATACCTGTGACCCGGAGACCGGCGAGTTCAGCATCAAGTCGGAAGTGGCCCGGGAAATCGAGGGCCGGAACCGGTTCGTCCCGGCGGACGCTCCGCCGCGGCCGCCGCCGCCCGGCGTCGAACATCGCATATGGCCCGGCCCGCCCACCGAGTGACAACCGCCCCGGCCGTCAGCCCGGTCTTGCCCGAACCGATGGCTCAGGAGGAGCCCGAACAATGAGAAACCGATGTGTCGGACTGATGCTTGCCGTCGTCGCCCTGGCTTTTGTCCCCGCCGTCGGAGCCGAAGAAGGCCGCGACGAAGCCGTCCCCGAACTCCTGACCGATGAGTACGTGCGGGAGATGGTCGGCGGGAACTGGGGAATCCGATACCCGAGGGTGCAGGATGAAGAGGGCCGGGAGGTCTATGCGACGGCCGACACACTGGCCGCCGCCCGGGAGTTGGTCGAGAAAACGCTTCCAGACAACGCCGAGATATCCGAGGAGCCCGAGACCGAACAATATTACCAGTTCCGGCGTGTGGCGCGTCATGGTCCGAGAGGAACAATCAGGTACGTTTTTTTTTACCGCGTACTGAAGCGCGCGTACCTCGAGCGGCTGAAGGCCGACGACTCCGGGGGAGTCTTCGCCGTGACCCCGGTGACCCCCGAGGCGCTTCGCCGCTTCGCCGAGTGGTTCTGGAATACCCGGTTCCAACAGCGCGCCGGGGCGAAAGCTCTCGCGTCCGAGCCGGGCGAGCCGAGGGACGGGAAGCTGGTGCATGTTCTCTACACGACCGAACTCGAGGCGGGCGACCGCGGGGGGCCTGACCGGATATCGTTGAAGAGGACGGTCTATACCTGTGACCCGGAGACCGGCGAGTTCAGCATCGAGTCGGAGGTGGTCCGGGAAATCGAGGGCCCGCCGCGCCTTGACCCGCCACCCCCGCCGGGCGACCATCGCATATGGCCCGGCCCGCCCACCGAGTGACAGCCCCGCGGCCGCGCCGGGGCGTGCCCTGACGTGGTCAGGGCGATTGTCGTGCTCGACGGGACGACCTATCGCATCCGGCAGCCGGTCGAGGCCGAACCAGTGACTCAAGAGGAGAAAGGACAATGAGAAACCGATGTGTCGGACTGATGCTCGCCGTCGTCGCCCTGGCCGTCGCCCCCGCCGCCGGAGCCGAAGAAGGCCCCGACGAAGCCGTTCCCGAACACCTGACCGATGAGTACGTGCGGGAGAAAGTTTACCGGGATCACTACAGGGTGCCCGAGGGGTTCGAGACGGAGCCGGACATCGTTTGGCCGGCCAGACACCCCATCGTGATTCGATACCTGAAGGTGCAGGATGAAGAAGGCCGACAGGTCTATGCGACGGCCGACACACTGGCCGCCGCCCGGGAGTTGTTGGTGGAGTTGGCCATGCGTCCATCCGGTTGGTTGTCGATATCCGAGGAGCTCGAGACCGAACAATTTTGCCAATTCAGACCCCGGGAGATGCCTTATGTTGGAAAGCCGCCGATTCACGGGCTTCGCCCGATCCGATATCACCGCGTACTGAAGAGCTCGTATCTGGAGCGGCTGGATGCCGACGACTCCGGGGGCGTCCTCGCCGAGACCCCGGTAACCCCCGAGGCGTTTCGCCGCTTCGCCGAGTGGTTCTGGTATGCCCGGTTCCAACAAAGCGCCGGGGCGAAAGCGCTCGCGTCCGAGCCGGGCGAGCCGAGGGACGGAAAGCTGGTGCATGTTCTCTATACGACCATACTCGACCAAGGCTCTCTTGGGGTATGGAGAATACCCGGCCGGATATCGCTGAAGAGGACGGTCTATACCTGTGATCCGGAGACCGGCGAGTTCGGCATCGAATCGGAAGTGGTCCGGGAAATCGAGGGCAGGAAACGCGTTGTGCCGCCGCGGCCGCCGCGGCCGCCGCTGACCGTGTTCGTCCAGCGCGTGGACGAGGATGGTGAATTCATAGAAGACGAGTATGGCCGCCCCAAAGAACCGAGAGAACGGGGGCCGACTCCGGCGAAGCAACCGCTCAACATCCCCGCCGGTGTCGACTGGTACGTCGGCCCCGGGGACGATGTGGACATGCTGGCGCTGGCGGCCGTGATGAAAGCGAAGGACATCCCCGGAGCAAGACTGCCCGGCCGCACGACGGACGGGGACCTGGCCCATTTCGCCGAATTGACCCAAATGCGGACGCTTGTCCTTAGGAACACGCGGGTCACCGACGCCGGGCTGGCGCACCTCCGGGGCATGACCGAGATGAGGACGCTTTGGCTGTCGGGCACACAGGTCACGGACGCCGGGCTGGAGCATCTCCGGGACATGACCGAGATGCGGGTGCTTTACCTGCACGGCATGCAGGTCACCGGCGCCGGGCTGGAGCATCTCCGGGGTATGACCGAGTTGCGGTGGCTTGACTTGAGAGGCACACAGGTCACGGACGCCGGGCTGGAGCATCTCCAAGGCATGACCGAATTGCGGCTGCTTCACCTGCAGGATACACAGGTCGCCGACGCCGGGCTGGAGCACCTCCGGGGCATGACCCAGATGCGGCAGCTTGGGCTGGTAAGAACACAGGTCACCGACGCCGGGCTGGAGCACTTGAAGGCCATGACCGAGATGCGGCAGCTGTCGCTCTGGGGCACGCAGGTCACCGACGCCGGACTGGAGCACCTCCGGGGCATGACCGAAATGCGGTTGCTAGGGCTTCCTCGCGAGGTCACCGACGCCGGGCTGGAGCACCTCCGGGGCATGACCGAAATGCGGGTGCTAGGGCTTCCTCGCGAGGTCACCGACGCCGGGCTGAAGCACCTCCGGGGCATGACTCAGATGCGGCGGCTCGGCTTGTACCGCACACAGGTCACCGACGATGGCCTGGAGCACCTCCGGGGCATGACCGAAATGCGGTTGCTAGGGCTTCCTCGCGAGGTCACCGACGCCGGGCTGAAGCACCTCCGGGGCATGACCGAATTGCAGACGCTTAACCTGCAGGAAACACAGGTCACCGGCGCCGGACTGGAGCATCTCAAAGGTATGACCGAAATGCAATTTCTTAACCTGAGGAACACGCAGGTCACCGGCGAGGGCGTGGCCGAATTGCAGAAGGCACTCCCGCGACTACGAATCCATAGGTAACGTTCGCCCAAACGTTGCACAGACAGAAGGAGGATGCGATGAGTTATGTACGGACGATCGGTCGGATGCTGGTGGTGGGCCTGGCGGCTCTGGCGGCGGGCGAGCGCGGGTACGGGCAGCCCCCCGTTGAAAACGACGAGCCGGCTGTCGAGGAACCAGCCGCCCAAGCCCGCACGTTCAATTCCGAACTCCCCCTGACGGTGTTCGTCCTGCACGTGGACAGGGATTGGTTGCCCATAGAAGGCGAGGACGGATTGCCTAAAGAACCGGAGGAACTGGGGACCACCCCGGCGGCGGAACCGATCACCATCCCCGCCGGAGTCGAGTGGTACGTCCGCCCCGGCGACGATGTGGACGTGCATGCGCTGGCGGCCGAGATGAAAGCGAAAGACATCCCTGGGGTCGCGCTGTACCGCCGGACGACGGACCGGGACCTGGCCCATTTCAGCGGTTTGACTGAGGTGCGGTGGCTCGACTTGCGGTATACGCAGGTCACCAACGCCGGGCTGGAGCATCTTAAGGACATGACCGAGATGCGGGGACTGTTGCTGCCTTACCGGGTCACCGACGCCGGACTGGAACACCTCCGGGACATGACAGAAATGCGGGGGCTTGACCTGGGGAACGGGAGGAACTGGCGCTTCACCGACGCCGGGCTGGAGCACCTCCGGGATATGACCAAGATGCGGTGGCTTCGGCTGGGTAACACGCAGGTCACCGACGCCGGGCTGGTGCATCTCCGGGGCATGACCGAGATGCGGGTGCTTTACCTGTACGGCACGCAGGTCACTAACGCCGGGCTGGAGCACCTCCGGGGAATGAGCGAGATGCGACGGCTTGTCTTGATGGGCACGCAGATCTCGGACGCCGGGCTGGAGCACCTCCGGGGAATGAGCGAAATGCGGGAGCTTTATCTGACGGGCACGCAGGTTACCGACGCCGGGCTGGAGCACCTCCGGGGAATGACCAAAATGCGGGTGCTTGACTTATCGTGGACGCGGGTCACCGACGCCGGGCTGGAGCACCTCCGGGGCATGAACAAGATGCAGCGGCTATGGCTGTCCGCCACCCGGGTTACCGACGCCGGGCTGGTGCATCTCCGGGATATGACCAAGATGCGGTGGCTTCGGCTGGGTAACACGCAGATCACCGACGCCGGGCTGGAGCACCTCCGGGGCTTGACCGAGTTGCGGACGCTTAACCTGAATCGCACGCGGGTCACCGACGAGGGCGTGGCCGAACTGCAGAAGGCACTCCCGCGACTACGAATCCGGAGATAACGCCCGACCAAACGTTGCACAGGCAGAAGTAAGTGAGGAGGATGCGATGAGTTATGCACGGACGATCGGTCGGATTCTTGTGGTGGGCCTGGCGGTTCTGGCGGTTGGCGGGTGTAGAAGCCGCGATTACGTGGCTCATCCCCCCCGTTGAAAACGACGAGCCGGCTGTCGCGTCCCAGGCCGCCGCTTCCCGGCGGCGACCCTCGCATATGGCCCGGCCCGCCCACCGAGTGACAGCCCCGGCGGTCAGCCCAGGCGTGCCCTGACGTGGTCGGCCAGTTCGTCGAGCGGGACCTCGGTCTGGTCGCCGGTCGCCATCTCCTTCACCGTCGCTGTTTCTGCGGCGACCTCTTCGGTACCGAGGATGACGACCAGGCCGATCCCCTGCTGGTCGGCGTGCTTGAGCTGCTTGCCCAGCCGGGCCTCTTTGAGATAGACCTCGGTGGGGATGTCGGCCGACCGCAGGCGGTGTGCGGCCCGGAGCGCGGCGTCGACGGTCTCCGGCCCCATCGGTGCCACGAGCACGCGGGTGGGCGTCTTCGCCTGCTCGACCAGTCCCAAGCTCTCCATCCCGGAGAACAGGCGGTCGATGCCGACCGAGATGCCGA
>PUPC01000055.1 GCA_003553185.1 Planctomycetota bacterium
AAACCGTTGTGGGTGTCAAAGCCCACCGGGGGTTCGAATCCCTCTCCCTCCGCCACACCCCCAACCGCCCGCACAGCCGTCAACCGCAGCCCGGGCGGCGAACGCACTTGTTCTGAAGGGGCGGGCTGGAAAACTGGAGGAGAAGACAGGAGGGCAGACAATGAACGAAGAACAGGCCAGAGCAGTGGCGGAAGCGGCCGGCGGGGAAACCTGGCAAAGCGGCGGAAATATCTGGCTGGTGCTGTGCCGACGGTCCGACGGGAAGCTGGTCGTCCTCTCCGACGAAGCCGTATCCCTGTACGAAAATGACAAAGCGTTCGAGGACAACCGCACAACCCAAACGATCGGGCTCCACTAGTTCATCCTTCGCCGCTACCAGGACAATTGACTCAGGTCTGAACATGCCAGGATGCATCCCCGTAATCGACCTGTTCGCCGGCCCCGGGGGCCTTGGCGAAGGGTTCTCTGCATTTCGTCCCGAATCGGGCGGCCCGGCATTCCGGGTCCGGCTCTCCGTGGAAAAAGAGTCGTATGCGCACGAGACGCTCCAACTGAGAAGTTTCTTTCGTCAGTTCTCGGACGGGGATATACCGGAAGCGTATTACGATCACTTGCGAGATGAATTGGACCGCGAGGAATTGTTCGCGCAGTTTCCCGACGAAGCGGAACGCGCCGCATCCGAGGCGTGGTGCACAACCCTGGGCGAAGAGCCCACACAGAATGTCGATGAACGCATACGGCGTGCTCTGGAAAGCAACAATGTATGGGTTTTGCTTGGAGGCCCTCCCTGCCAAGCATATTCGCTCGCGGGAAGATCGCGCACGGGAGGGATTGACCCCGACGACCCCAGAGTATATCTCTATCGCGAGTATCTCCGGATAATCGCCGCCCATTCACCGCCGGTTTTCGTGATGGAGAACGTCAAGGGCCTGTTATCTTCTCGTGTTAAAGACACCCTGATTGTCGAGCAAATCCTTGAAGACTTGAAAGACCCGGCAGCGGCCGTCAGGAACCTGCACGGCCAAAACCACCTGCCCGGTGACCCCCGTTGCTACAAGCTATATTCGTTTACCAAACAGGCCGACCGGCGCGACCTCCATGGCCGAAAGGTTCTTGAGCCGATTGATTTCGTAATTAAATCCGAAGAATATGGCGTCCCCCAGGCCCGACATCGGGTTATTGTTCTTGGCGTTCGGGAAGACTTGGATGCCACCGGATTCAAGGTTATGGAACCTAAAAAGCAGGTCAGCGTGAGCAAAGCTCTGGTTGGGTTGCCTCGCGTACGCAGCGGACTTTCAAAGGGTAGCGACAACCGGGATGCATGGCGCAGAGCCGTCAGACAACCCGCCGTCAACGGGGTTCTGGAAACCCTCCGGGAGCTGGGAGAGTCCCGAGTAGCAGAGAAGATGAACAAGACGTTGGAGAACCCCCCAGTGCCACGCGCAGGCCGGGGCGACGTTTTTGTGCCTTATCAGTACATCTCCGTAGGGTTTGCCGACGCCTGGTTTCTGGATGAACGACTGGGGGGAGCATGTAATCACAGCACGAGGGCTCACATTGCCGAAGACCTTCACAGGTATCTGTTCGCCGCCTGCTATGCCAGGGTGCATGGTCAGTCGCCGATGTTGGCTTCCTTCCCAGAGGAATTGTTGCCTAACCACAAGAACGTCAAAGACGCGCTGGACGGAGGGCACTTCGCTGATCGGTTTCGGGTCCAGGTCGCCAACCGCCCGGCAACGACGGTCAACAGCCCGTCCGTTCGCGTCATCTTCACCATCCGCAACGGCGTGCTCGATCCGACGCTCATCGACGGCCGGCGGCGCGTGTACATCTGGCCCATCGAGGACGCATCGCTGGTCGCCGACCTGTCCTTCGGGAAGCCGCGGGCGACCACCCTCGCCGACGGCGCGGAGGTGTCCGCCCCGGAGCTGGTCGCCTACCAGGACTCGTCCGGCGGCGATAAATGGCAAGAGCTGGGCGGCGGGAACTACGAGAGGTGGCTGAGCAGGTACACCGAAGGCCGCGAGGTGCGAGGCGTCACGTTTCGCGGTTACAAGGTCACCGGCCGCGGTGAAGAACTGGCGGCGGGCGACCGGCACCTCGGCGTCGTCGATGTGGCCGGCGAACGGGCCGGGGTGACGGCGGCCCTGCGCAACTTCCGCGTCGAGTACCCCAGCGCCGTCGGGGCGGCCGACGGGCACCTGCGCGTGGGCCTGTTCCCCGGCGAGTTTGCCGAGCCGTTTCATCTCAACAGCGGACAGCGGAAATCGTGGGACGTTCGCCTGACACTCCACGGACCCGACAAGCCCGACCTGGCCCGGGCCCACGCCGTGCAGGACGCCCTGCTCCTGTTCCGGCCCGATCCGGCGTGGATGGTGCGGTGTGCCGCCGCCGGCGCCTGGCCCTCGGGCCTCGCCCTGTTTGCGCCCGAGAGACCGCCGCGGCTGCGATGGGAGGCGAAACCCGACCTGGACGGCATCCACACCGGCTGGGACTGGTACGGCTGGATCAGCAGTTGGAACGCAGGCGGGGCGCACTGGAACCAGAGCACCTGTTTTGCCCCCTGGGTGTTGTGGGCGGACGGCGCAAACCTGGACCAGGCCGAGAGCAGGGCGCTGTGGGCCGGCGACGTCTGCGCGATCCATTACGACGACGCCCCGATGGAGACGTTCTGGCTCATGCTGCGAAGCTGGAACTGGCGCGAAAACCGCCTCGTCGCCGAGACCCCGCCCGGCTACTACAGCCGCGACACCTGGGGCCTGCCCGACAGCGGGCACATGGGGATGTTCATGTGGCCCGAGTATTATCTGATCACCGGCGACGCCCGGGCACGCGAGGCGTGGGAACACCTCGGCATACGGGCCCGCGCGTTCTGCTGGCAGCATAACCACGACGACAAGGCCGACGGGACCGGCCCGCTGCCCCGGGCCATCCACTGGTGCAGGAAACGGGACCCCGACACCGAACCGGAATTCCGGCTCGCCGACCGCTACCGGGGCTGGCCGCTCTACGGACTCGCCCAGTACTACCGCCTCACCGGCCGGCCCGAACTGCTCGCAGAGGCCCGGACCGTTGCCCGCGCATTCCGAAACACCGCCCGCATGTCGCCCATCGGCTTCATGGTGACCCAGATCAACGCGAAGGACGACCCCAGCGTCTATGGCCGGCAAGGCCCGTTCGAAACGGGCCGGGCCGAATCAGCCAGCCAGTGCTACGCCCATTTTCAACAGGGCATCATGGCCACCGGGCTCGTCGAGTATTACCTGATGAGCCGCGATATCGAGGCACTCGACGCCCTGGTCGCGTTCGCCGACCAGACCTGCCACCACTCGATGATCCGCGACCCGGAAGGCAACCGAAAGGGATGGACCTATACCTTCGGCGATTACTGGGGGCCGTACACCTGGGAAGACTGCGACGGCCATCGGGTCTCCTTCTTCGCCAGCAACTTCCGCGTGCTCCAGCCGCTCGGCTTCATCTATACACTCACCGGCCGGCAGGACTACCGCGACGTGCTCCGAGATGCGTTCAACGAGCCGCGCCGCGGCGGATATGACGGCTCCGTCATCGCCGCATGGATGGCCGTGAAACACCCCAAGGCCCGGGCACAGCCGCCCGCCGCCGTCGACGACCTGACAGCCGAACCGCTGGGCGGGGGACGGGCCGAACTCACCTGGACCGCCCCGGAGGGTGCGGCCTGGTACCAGGTCAAATGGTCCGAGGCGGACATCGTCGAACGGGTGTCGGGCTGGCCCGACCGCACACCGCCCCTCCCGGAAGACGCCGAGCAATGGCACGCCAGGGCCGAGGCGTTCAACGCACGGCAGCGGTCGTTCTGGGCGGCGAACAACGCCCCGGCGACCCCCATGCCTGCTCGGGCGGCCGGAGAGACCGAGACCGTCGTGGTCGAGGGGCTCCCGGCGGGGGCGGTCCGGTTTGCCGTCAAGGCATGGGATGAGGCCGACAACATCAGCGAGCTGTCGAACGTCGTCCGCATCGACATCGAGAACAACGAATAACTCGAAACCACAGGTCGCGGCACATCGCCCGGGAGCGGCCCCCGAAAGGCGGATACGATGCACCTGTGCACCTCGGCTGACGGCCGTGATGCTTGACGGCGGCGGGTCCGGGCTGATACACTTCAGGTGTTTGATTGGCGTCGCAACGCTCCTGTTGTGCATCACAGAGGGGCGGGCTGGAAAACTCGAGGTTTGAGGAGATGTGGCGGCCGCCACATAATGCGAAATGCCTGCCGGGACCCCGTGGACAGAAATCGAACTATTGGCCGCATTCCGGTTGTACTGTCACACACCGTTTGGGAAGCTGCATCGCCACAATCCAGAAATTATTCAGCTTGCTCGCCTTATCGAACGAACGCCGGACGCTGTCGCGATGAAGACCTGTAATTTTGCAAGTCTTGATCCGATGGAACAAAAGCGAAATATTTCAGGGCTTAGTAATGTGAGTCGGGCGGACCAAGATTTGTGGGACCGCTTTCATGAGGATTCTGAGGCGCTAGCCGTTGAAGCGGAAGTCGCATATGAAAGACTTTTAACCAGCACCGATGGTCTGGCGAGCGTCGATGAAAGACCCAAAATGCCCGAAGGCCCAACGGAGACCGACCGTGTAGTGAAGACGCGCCGCGTCCAATCATTCTTCCGGGCCACCGTGCTTGCGAGTTACGGATACTGTTGCGCGTTGTCTGGCCTCGGAATCCCAGAATTGTTGAACGCAAGCCACATCATCCCTTGGAATCGTGACAGGAAAAGGCGGGCTGACCCACGAAATGGTATCAGTCTGAATGCACTTTACGACCGGGCGTTTGATCGTGGGCTGATGACGATCGACGAATCCTTGAGAGTTGCGTTGTCGCCCCGTCTTCGCAGTTCCGATCCCCCTTTGTTTCACAAGCAAGCAATTCTGAACGTCGAGGGGCAGCAACTGAAGTCGCCCGAACGCTTTGCCCCCGATCCTGAAGCGTTATCCTACCATCGGACACACATCTTCAAAGCATCGTAGCGAGCCGAACAGAGCTCGATTTCTTCGCGCTCGATGAGTTTCCAACCTGTTCGGCTTATTACAGAATGGCTCCTGCTGCAGAACAGGCGCAACCTGCGACGGAAGAACTCTGGTCGCGGGTGGTGGTCGCCTGAGCAGAAACTGTGGGCAATCCAGCCCGATTGCGTTCTCGGCATCTACTTGCTTCCGCTCATCCACGTCGATAGACTACTCGACGCGCAAAGTATTATTCAACATGCTCATAAAAGGAGCCATGCCATGCTTGCTGGTTCAAGCCGCATATGCAAAATCCTGTGTGTTTTGTGCATAATCGTAACGTCGTTCTGTGCTTCTGCAATCACGGGGGCCGAGGAGGTCCCGATTCAATGGCGAGAAGCATTTGTCACCGTGGAGTCCACTCGGACTCCCGTAGATGGGCACCAAGAGCACGCGCTGGGGCTGATGCGGCAGCGAGGGTTCGCGTTCTTTGATAACGACGAGGTTGCTTCGGTAAATGTACTTCTTATATTTGAAAGGCGTGGCAACACGACCCAGTATACGGGCTATGCTGTATACACTTTTGCCGATGGGGCAACCAAGATAGGCCGGTTTGAAGGGCATGGGGACCCAGTAGGAAAGCAATCCGGAAAGTTTTCCTTTGAAGGCGGCACAGGCCGATATCAGGGAATAACAGGGAAAGGAACCTTCACCGGTCAAGGTTTTCCGCCGCATGGGGACATTGTTCTCGACGTTACCGGCTCATATTCTCTGGAAGAAAAACCAGACGACTAGATGGTCAGAGATTAATCGGCTAACTGCTGTCGAGAGTTCTTCAAGATTACATCCTCACCCCGTCCCGGGACGCGGTTGACGGCCGAATTGATGCTTGACGGCGGCGGGGGCGGGCTGATACACTCTCTTGGTTACCCTGAACGATTTTTAGACGAGGACCGCTGTATATGAGCAAGAAAGCACTGCTGTTCCCCGGCCAGGGCGCCCAGAAGG
>PUPC01000216.1 GCA_003553185.1 Planctomycetota bacterium
CCCGTACATCAACTGGCGAGACATCGCCAAGTACGAATTCTCCCTCCCGCCCCTCGACGAGCAGCGCCGCATCGCGGAGATCCTCTGGGCGGCCGAGGGCGAGAAACGAGCTCTGGCCGAGACAATTGAAGCGATCGACCAGACGGAGCTGATAATGGTCGCCCATATCCTTCGACATGACGGTGAGCGCGGTTCGAGCAAGACGGCCTCAGGAACTGCGGGCAATCCGAAGTGGCCCGTCTCCCAGTTGCAGGATGTAGCTGAAGTCTGTTACGGAATAACGCTCACCGCAGAGAGAAGCCGGTTGCCGACTCTGCGTCCGTACCTACGTGTCGCCAACGTTCAGCGCGGCTCTCTCGACCTGAGCGAGGTCAAGGATTTGGGATGCACAGATGAGGAGGCTGCTCGATTCGCTCTGGAGGATGGTGACGTGCTTGTTGTCGAAGGCCACGCGGACCCCGCCGAAATAGGAAGGGCCGCGGTGTGGCGGGAGCAGATACCCGGTTGCTTGCATCAGAACCATCTGATACGCGTGCGGTGCGGGGGAGAACTACTCCCCGAGTTCGCCGCGGCTTATCTGAACAGCCCGAGAGGACGACTTCATTTCCGACGTTTCGCCAAGAGCACGAGTGGACTGTACACCATCAACTCAACGGTGGTCCGCAACATCCGGCTTCCCGTTCCTTCGGTTTCCGAGCAACAAAGGGTTGTATCGTTGGTCACGTCGGTTCGGCAGAACAGGACGGCACTGTTGAATCATCTCGACCAGGCCAATGCCTTAGCGGTCGAGGTCCGGCGATGTCGTCTTGCGCTTGAGGAGTAGAGCGATATGTTTAACGAGGAGAATGCCGTCGAACAGTTGGTGCTCGACGCGCTGTCGCACGTGGGCCAAGGCGACCGCGTGGTGGAAGAAGCGGCGGTGTACGGCTTGATCGGTGGCGCGGCGCAGCGTCTGGGGTGGTGTTACGTTCCTGCGCCGCAACTGCCCCGACAGACGTCGGACGTCTTCGTCGAGGCGATGGTACGCGAGGCGCTGATCCGGCTGACCCCCGAGATCGCCGAGCAGCCCGACCGCGCGGACGAGGTGCTGTACCGCCTCCGTGCCATTCCGCTGTCCGTCGCGAGCGATGGGCTGGTGCGAGCGAACGAGGCGCTCGCCGAATGGCTACGCAACGAGAAGTCGATGCCGTTCGGCCCGAACGGCGAACACACCCCCGTTCGCCTGATCGATTATGACGATCTCAAGAAGAACGAGTTCATCGTCACCAACCAGTGGACCGCGACGGCCGGCCAGGTCGAGAAGCGGTTCGACATTGTGCTGCTGGTCAACGGTTTCCCGGTGGTGATCGGCGAGGCCAAGACGCCGGTGCGGCTGGCGGTCACCTGGGTGGACGGAGCCGGTCAGATTCACGAAGACTACGAGGCAAGCGTGCCGGCGATGTTTGTGCCGAACGTGTTCTCCTTCGCCACAGACGGCAAGGCGTACCGTTACGGCTCGATCCGCATGCCGCTCGACATCTGGGGGCCGTGGCGCGATCCGGCTAACCCAAAAGAAGGCACGCTGGCCGATGTCCGGCGCTCGGTCGAGCGGATGCTGCGGCCCGAAGTGGTGCTCGACATCCTTCTCAACTTCACCGTGTTCGCCACAGACAAGAAACACCGACGCATCAAGATCATCTGCCGCTACCAGCAGTACGAGGGCACAAACCTGATCGTCGAGCGCGTGGTCGCGGGCCGGCCGAAGAAGGGCCTCATCTGGCATTTCCAGGGCAGCGGCAAGAGCTTGCTGATGGTCTTCGCCTCGCAGAAACTGCGGATGCATCCGGAGCTCGGCAACCCGGCGGTGATCATCGTCGTGGACCGCGTGGACCTCGATACGCAGATTACGGCCACGTTCAATGCCGCCGACGTGCCGAACATGATCGGCGCACGTAACCAGGACGAACTCCGGGGACTGCTCGAGCGGGGCGTGCGGAAGATCATTATCACCACCATACACAAGTTCGGCGAGGTGCGCGGCGTGCTCAATGATCGCTCGAACATCATCGTGATGGTGGACGAAGCCCATCGGACGCAGGAGGGTGACCTCGGCCGGCGGATGCGCGAAGCGCTACCGAACGCGTTCCTCTTCGGGCTGACCGGCACACCCATCAACCGGGCTGACCGCAACACGTTCTGGGCGTTCGGAGCAGACGAGGACGAGAAGGGCTACCTCAGTCGGTATTCGTTTCAGGAGTCCATCCGCGACAAGGCGACGCTGCCGCTGCACTTCGAGGCGACCGAGGTCCGGCTGCGGATCGACCGAGCAGCGATTGACGAGGCGTTTCAGACCATCACCGGTGACCTGAGCGAACAGGACCGCGACGACCTGGCCAAGCGGGCAGCCAAGATGGCCGTGCTCATCAAGAACCCCGAACGGGTGCGCACCATCTGCGGGCACATCGTCGAGCACTTCGAGCAGAAGGTCGAACCGAATGGATTCAAGGCGCAGGTGGTCGTGTTCGACCGCGAATGCTGTGTGCTCTACAAGCAGATGCTGGATACGATGATCGACCCGGAGGCCAGCGCCATCGTGATGACGGCTGCCCAAGGCGATCCCGATGATTGGAAGGGGCATGACCGCAGCAAAGACGAGGAAGAGAAACTGCTCGACCGCTTCCGCGATCCGACCGATCCGCTCCAGCTTCTGGTCGTGACAGCCAAACTGCTCACCGGGTTCGACGCGCCGATCCTCCAGACGATGTATCTCGACAAGCCGATGCGTGACCACAACCTGCTCCAGGCGATCTGCCGAACGAACCGGCCGTTTCCGGGTAAGACACACGGGTTAATCGTCGATTACCTGGGCATCTTCGACGACGTGACCAAGGCCTTGGACTTCGACGAGAAGACCGTGCAGCAGGTCATCACCAATCTGGACGAACTCAAGAAAGTGCTGCCGTCGCAGGTCGCCAAATGCCTGGCTTTCTTTCCCAATGTCGACCGGACGGTCGGCGGTTATGAGGGTCTGATCGCCGCGCAGGAATGCTTGCCGGACAACGAGACGCGGGACAGGTTTGCGTCCGAGTATTCTGTGTTGGCTCGGTTGTGGGAGGCGCTGTCGCCCGACCCGTGTCTCAGCTCTTACGAGAACGACTACCGCTGGCTGACACAGGTCTACGAATCCGTCAAGCCGCCGAGCGGGAACGGCAAGCTGCTGTGGCACGCCCTGGGTGCCAAGACGGTGGAACTGATCCATCGGAATGTCCACGTGGACGCCGTGCGCGACGACATTGAGACGCTGGTGATGGACCCCGAGGTGCTGGAGGGGCTGTTGAACTCGAAGGACCCGAAAAAGGCGAAGGAGATCGAGATCAGACTGATTGCGCGGCTGCGGCGACACGCCGGCGATCCGAAGTTCGTGGAACTCGGCGAACGGCTGGAGCGGCTGCGGGAGAAGCACGAGCAGGGGCTACTCACGAGTATCGAGTTCCTGAAGCAATTGCTCGAGCTGGCCCGCGACGTGGTTGAGACAGAGAAAGATGTTGAGCCGGAAAAGGAGCGTGACAAGGCGAAGGCGGCTCTCACCGAGTTGTTCCTGGAGGCCCGTACCGAACAGACACCGAAAATGGTCGAGCGGATCGTGGCCGACATCGACGAGATCGTCCGCGTCGTGCGCTTCCCCGGCTGGCAAGGCACGAGCGCCGGCGAGCGCGAGGTGCAGAAGGCCCTCCGCCGCACGCTGCTCAAGTACAAGCTTCACCGCGACCAGGAGCTGTTTGAAAGAGCGTATGGCTACATCCGGCAGTACTACTGAAGCCGTCATGGACAAGCAGCGGCGTCTGGTAGACAACAGCAGGTTTCGATGTGGACGCGGCCTGGTTTGCGAGGATACGCTGAGCGTGAGCCGTGTGCCACGACAGCGATTCCTGATGGAATTGGACAGGCAGGACGCTCTGATCAATGTAAGGCGAGCATATCCTGGTGAAGCGTTGCAATGAAGAACGCTGACACTGACCAACCGGCTGCAGCGAAAGTGGTTCTATGAAAGGAAGGTTCGCATGAAAAATGTGGAACTGAATGTCGAGGGCAGCATTCTCACCATCAAGGTGGACCTGACGAAGGAGTTCGGCCCGTCAGCGTCCGGGAAGACGATCATCATCGCCTCGACCCAGGGCAACGTGCCCGTCCCCGAACGAGAGGAAAGAGTCGGACTGAACGTCTACCGCAAGAAAGCCTGACGGAGATGGCATGATACGTAATGAGGATATGTTCTGATGAGCTACGACGCCTATCATCTGGAAGGTTTCAGTGGAGAATGTGACGCAGCTCTGCCGCAATGTGTCAAGGACCTTGCGAGCGTACTGGACAGAGCGCAACGTCAGTTCGCCTACGACACCCTCCGACTGAACCGCAATGACCTTAAAGAAGTCGCGGGCGTCTTGGTCGACTTCGCCGTGGACATCCACAATGATATCGACATGTGGAATGCCTATGAACGTTACAACGTCGAGTTCTTCGGCGTACCACTGTCGTTGACGACGAAGACCAAACCGCAGGGCATTCACGAAGACCGCATCCGGCATCTGCTCTGGAAGCTGTATCCGGAGATGATCTCCGGACTGATCCTTTCGCCCCAACACCAGGACCTTCAGCACGTTGCTACGGCAGCCAAGCACTTCCTGAACGCAAGGATTCCAGTGCTCCCTCAAGATGCCGGCGTCAAGGCCTTTCTGGCGACGCCCAATGAACATGGCTGGGACGTAAAGCAAAAACTCGTATGGATGGGCACCCGATCTTATCTGTTCCGTATGTGTTTCAAAAACTACATTGCCGAGCGGAACAACGGCGTGGCGGACATTCCGAATACTGACGCCTTCATTTGCCAAGAATGCACTGGTTGGTCGGGGCTTGGCGTAATCGACCTTCTGGCCGAGACGCTCGACATCACTCAGAGCGAACGCCGGGAGTTGCGCAGTTGGTACGAGCCTCATTTGGCTCCGTACCGGGTGCTATCAATCAACGGTGATGTCATCAAGGCTCTGAACCTTGCCAACAAGGAGCCGTACACTATTCGCGTTGGGGTGAATCGGCATTCGTTCAAAGTGGGAGAGGTAGTGCTTGGAAGCCTGATACCCTGGCGGAGCACATGGTACTGGTCGGGCCAACAGCATCTCCTGGGGACCGTGGACGAAGGAATGGTGGACGACATCGTGAACACGATGCGCCGCAAATCCTCGCATATCTTATGCCGCTACTGGAAAGAATACAGGCGTCGAATCCGAGAAGCAGCGGCAAGACACCATCAGTCCACGATGGCCTACCATAAGACGGACCTCGCAGTCTATGCGGACGCGGTGGACATGGCGGCCGACTGGCAGAAAGAAATGAGGAGGATGTGGGATGCCGCACCGCAAGACCTGGTGCAGGACGTGATCATGCGATACGGTCTGAAGAAGGGGCGCCCTAACATATCCTTGCCGGACGACTTGGTGGACTCAAGCAACGGCATTGCAGTCTTTGCAAACCCGGAGGAGGGAAAGGAAATTACCCCGGACTACAATGATATCGTGTCGGGCCTGAAGAGGTGCGGGGAGAGTCTGACCGAAGCGCAGGCTACGGCGATCCGAGGCTTCGTGACCGCCGATGCGATCAGCCCTGCCTTCGTCAAGCGCGTCACTGCAGAGCACGGCGCGGAATCGATCAAGGCGGCCTTCATGCTAGGGAAATGCGATGAAGGTTTCTGGCTGGACTATCTGCTAAGAAGCCACAAAGGGCATTTCTACCGCAAACGCTATCCCCCGATATCGACTGTTTGATGCCAATGGAGAGTATCTTTTGTGTTTCCGAAAATGCCCGGTTCCGGGTCGGGGCGGAGCAGTGCCGCAAACCGGAGAGTCGTTACGATAGGGGTTCGAACCGGGGAGCCAACGCTTTTCTGGCGGAATTTCGGCGGCCCGTAGGTTAGCGCAGAGCCGCGATGGCGAATGCCTCGCGGCTTTCTCTATATCTCTAAG
>PUPC01000123.1 GCA_003553185.1 Planctomycetota bacterium
CTCGGGGCGGCGGAGTACGCGGCCCGGGCGGCCTGGTCGCAAATCGAACCCCTCGCCGCGAAACCGGAGCTCGCCCTCCGGGAGGCCGCGGCCGTCGTCTCGTTCCTCGATGAATACGAGGAGGCACACGGCGGGACGGAGTTCGCCGAGTCGAAGGTTGAAGAGATCGCCCGTCTGCGCCGCAGCCCCGCCGAGGCCCGGGCGGCGGAGGCGTGGCGGACGATCGGCCGGTACGCGACGGCGGCGGATCTGACCGAGGACCGCGCCCAGTCGCTCGCCAACGCCCTCGACACCTTCGAGGAGGCCCACGGCGGGACGGAGTTCGCCGAGTCGAAGGCCGAGGACATCGCCGAGCTGCGCGATCACATCCGGCCCCACCTGCCCGAAATCCGGTTCGACTCGGAGCTGGACCTGAGAGTCAAGGTTGTTCTCTTTGACGAGCACTCGAGGCCTCGCGGGGACGGGCGTTTCCGCCGGACCCCGACCGAAGACGGGGCCGGGGTGACCATCCCGGGCGGCACCCTGTGGACGGTTGGGCCGGGCTACTGGTCGGCGGGGGAACGTAGGAAACTTACGGACCGGGACATCGCCCCGGTCATCCGGGAGGTCAAGGCCAGAGAGATTCCGGGGCTGGATTTGCGCAATTGTACCCAAATCACTGATGCGGGCATCGCCGAAATCCGTACGCTGACCCATCTGCGGGTCTTGAATCTGGCTACCTGCCGGAGACTGACCAACGACGGGCTCGAAGCCCTGCGCCCACTGGGAAACCTCGTGTACCTCAGTTTGAATTATGTTGACTTTGACGGCCGGATCCTGTCGTCGTTCCCAAAGCTCCGATACCTTGTCTGTCAGAACAATCGTGAGGGGACGGTCATGTCCCATATTGGCGAGTTAGGGGAGCTGAGATACTTGGATTTGAGGGGTGCCCGTGACGAGGGGATGCGTCACCTCGCCGGACTTCGGAACCTCGAAAGTGTACGCTTGCACTTTGGCTGGGCAACTCCCGGGGCGGGGTTGCAACACCTCAAGGGAAACCCGAACCTCCGATACCTCTCGTTCAGTAGCGTCCGAAATCGCCCGATTACAGAAGAAGGCATGTCGGCCGTCGGCGAACTCGAATCACTTCGGGTACTTATTGGTAACGTCGGCTCGAGCAACTCGCTCAGACACCTGAGGAACCTGCGCAATCTGGAACGCCTTTCACTTCCCGATAGCAAGAACGTGGACGATTCGGCCATCCAACACCTGAAGCAGTTGCCCAAGCTCCAGCACGTGAATCTGAAGGGCACGAGCGTCACCGAGCGGGGCGCCCGGGAACTCGAGGCCGCCATTGAAGGAATCACCGTCGAACGCTGAGGAGGTCCGACCACAGACATGAGCGCGTCCCTGACCGTCTATTCCCGCAGCGGCGACAAGCAGACCGTCGCCCTCGAGCCGGAGGGCGTCCTGATCGGCCGCGGCCCCGATTGTGCCGTACACCTGAAGGCGTCTGAGGTGTCGCGGCGTCACGCGCGGATATTCCAGGACCCGTTCGGCAGATGGGTGCTGGAGGACCTTGGCAGTTCGAACGGCACCTGGGTGGACAAGGAACGGATTCAGGCCTGTGCCTTGTTGCCGGGCAAGAGAATCCGGGTGGGCAACTTTGCCCTGGTTTTTTCGGACGAATCGCGTCGGCAGATTGCCCCCGACTCGCGCCTCGGCGGAAAGACGACCGTCTCGGAGAGCGACACCGGCGATGTCATGCTGGCCGAGGCGGACAACAACCCGGTGTTGGGCCACAGCCGTATGCAGTTACTGGACGAGCTGGCCGAGCGGGTCGCCGAGCTTTCCGGGCCCGACGAGTTGTACCCGGAAGTCTGCCGGTGCGTGGCCGAAGTGCCCGGCCAGATGGCCGCCGTACTGCGGCTGTGCGGCGGACCCGACTCTGTCGACTCGGATCTGTTGGCTCTGCATTTCGGCGGGACGGATACCGACGGCGAGGGCGACCTCTCCGACCTGATGGCGGCAGACGTGCATCTCTCGCGTCGCGTCCTGGCTGCCGTGGTCCGCTCCGGCCGGGCGGCCCTCGCCGGCAACATCCAGTTTACATCCGAACAGATGCGTCTGACGGTGGACGACGCCCGTCACCCGCGCACCGTATGCTGTGCACCGATCGCCGCCCTGAACGGCGAGCTGGATGTGCTGTACCTCGACCTGCCCTTTGACGAGAGCAACACCGACGTGCTGGATTTCGTGCGGGCCGCAGCCCGGCACGTCGGCCTCGCTCGGAAAAGCTTGCTCCTGGCGGTGGAGCGGCTGGAGAGCTCCCAGTTGGACGAGCAACTTGCCTGGGCCCGCGAGATTCAACGGCGCCTGATGCCCAAGAGCATCCGGCCGATGAGCGGGGTCGATATTGCCGCCTACTGCATGCCGGCCCTGTGGGTAGGCGGCGACTACTGCGACATGTGGCAGGTGCCCGACGGGCGGCTCGCCCTGTGTATGGCCGACGTGGCCGGGAAGGGGTTGCCGGCCGCGATGGTGATGTCCAACCTGCAGGCCGGCCTGCGCTCGACCATGACCTTTTGCCTCGATCCGCCCCAGGTTATCGAACACATTAACGCGCATCTGAACGCCACGATGCCCGACGACACGATGATCACGATGTTTCTCGGGCTGTATTCGCCCGCAGACGGGACCCTGGATTACGTCAACGCGGGACACATACCGCCCATGAAGGTATCGGGCAGCCAATCCGTGTCGCGGTTTGGCGATCCGACCAGCCCGCCGCTGGGCATTCCCGACACCACGTTTGAAGCAGCCACCGGGCATTTGGAGTCGGGCGCGGGGCTGGTCTGGGTGACCGACGGCGTGACCGAGGCCGGTTCTCCGGACGGGAAGATGCTGGGGCTCGACGGCTTGCAGGACCTGCTGGCCGATGCTCCCGCCGACTCCGCTCAGAAACTGGTGGAGCAAGTCGTCCGTCGCGTCGAAGAGTTTCGACAGGGGCTTCCCAACCACGATGACATGACTGTCCTCGCCCTGCTGGCCGGTGGCGGATGAGTCAGACTGCCAGGGGCCTGGTTGAGAACGGGTCCTGCCGCAGCTTTCTCTCCGCAAGTTTCAACTGCATTTAACGCGGTATCTGTGGGGGGGGCAGCGCGCGGCAGCGGAAAACCGCAGCGCCTATTCCATAAGGCACTCCACTTATAACCCTTTCCTTTTCGGGAGCCAACACTCTGATTCTTCATATTCGGGCAGCGGATGCGGCCTGACGGAGCCGCCGCCTGGACTGCCGAAGCCGGTAACTCTCGCCGTTGGCCTCAATGATATGATGGTGGGTGAGGCGGTCGAGGAGAGTTCCGGTGAGCCGCTCGCTGCCCAAAACCGCGATCCTTTGTTCGAACAACATGTTCGCGGCCAGGATGATGCACATGTATTGTAGCCCCGGCTGATGACTTCGAGATGAACTCGGCGGCTACTTTCGAACAAGAAACGCGGTCCAGTTCGTTGAAGACGAGAAGGCGAAACTGCTCGGGGTGGCGATCCAATCACGTTCGATATGAATGCCGCTTCCCCCATTCCAATCAGGGCTGTTAACCCGAACGCCTGTCGGCGGACGAGAGTTTGAGAGTTGGGCCATTTCGGCCTCGGAGATGGCAGATTGCGGTTAACAGCGGGAGAGAGTTCCAACGTGTCTGGCGCGCCCGACGCCGCCGTCCACGTCGCAAAAGCTTTAGGGACAGCGAGATATAGAGGCGTTGTCGCTGGCCATCGAGTCGCCGTCTTGCGGGCATGAAAAAAGGCGGTATCTGGTTCGATACCGCCTTGTGGCTCCTCGGGTAGGACTCGAACCTACAACCTAGCGGTTAACAGCCGCCCGCTCTACCGATTGAGCTACCGAGGAATAACAGGATATGCCTCAAGTGTGGAATATACGATATCGAATGGTTTGTGTCAACAGAAGTTGCCGGAAACATCCTGTGCGGAATCGCTGGCCGGAAACTCCGGGAATGATGGATTTCCTGAAGCTCGGGATTCGGCTTGATAGCTGACTTGCCGGGCCTTATAGTGGTGCGAGCTGTCGCAGATTGATCACAAAGGAAACGGGCTGGGGTACGTATGGCCAAGGCGCCTAATATTATCTTCGTGTTCAGCGACCAACAGCGCTGGGATACGGTCGGGGCCTATGGTGGGCCAATAGGTGTCACCCCCAATCTGGACCGAATCGCCGCAGGGGGCGTCCTTTTCCGAAACGCGTTTACTTGCCAGCCGGTGTGTGGTCCCGCACGGGCCGCTCTTCAGAGTGGGCGTTATCCGGCCGAGGTCGGGTGCTGGACGAACCGTCGGCGGCTACCGCCCGAGGAGGCCCGGCTTGCCCCCGGCCTGGGCGCCGCGGGGTATCAGACCGCTTACATCGGGAAGTGGCATCTGGCCTCGTGCGGGGAACGTGGCGGGCCGGATGATTACCGTGTGCGTCCGGTCCCGCCCGAACTGCGCGGTGGATACACCGACTACTGGCTTGCCGCGGACGGGCTCGAACACACGTCCCACTCTTATGACGGCTATATGTTCGACGCCGACGGCCACCGCCGCGAGTTTCCGGAAGGACGATACCGGGCCGATGTCTTGACCGACTGGGCGATCGAATATCTCAGGGGACGGGACTCGGAACGTCCGTTCTTCCTGTTCCTCTCGTATGTCGAACCGCACCATCAGAATGATCACCGGCACTTCGAGGGGCCGCGCGGCTCGAAGAGCCGGTTCGGCGATTATCCAGTGCCCGGTGATCTGGCCGGGTTCGACGGCGATTGGCAGGAGGAACTCCCCGACTATCTCGGCTGCTGCGCCGCGCTGGATGCCGGAGTCGCCAGAATCGAGGGGACACTGGAGGAACTCGGCATCGGCGATGAGACGCTGTTGATGTATACCAGCGATCACGGCTGCCATTTTCGCACACGCAACAGGGAGTACAAGCGGTCACCGCATGATAGCTGTCTCCGTGTGCCGATGATCGCACGGGGTCCGGGTTTCCGAGGCGGCCTGGTCGTTGACGAACTGGTCGGGCTGATCGACATACCGCCGACTCTTCTGGCAGCCGGCGGTGCCGATTTGCCGACGGCCTTGCGAGGCCGTCCGATGCAGGCGCTGGTGGACGGTACGGCGGACGACTGGCCGGAGGATGTGTTCGCGCAGATCAGCGAGAGTCAGGTCGGGCGGTGCATTCGCACACATCGATGGAAGTACTCGGTGCAGGCGCCCGACCGCGACCCGCGTGCGGATGCGGGCAGCGATGTCTATGTCGAGTACTGCCTTTACGACCTCGAAGCCGATCCGAACGAACGCCGGAACTTGGTGCGGGAGTCCGGGCTCGCCGATATTCGGGTGGAACTCGCCGCCACGCTCAAACGACGAATGGTCCAAGCGGGCGAGACCGAGCCGGAGATTTGGCCGGCCCAATGAGCGGGGAGGGAGCGCCATGACGGGTATGGGCTGGTGACCCGGCGGTGGTCTCTCTTCTATGGTGTATCTGTAATCGGTCTCGGGGCGACCAGTTCCTTCAGTTGTTTGATGTCCGCATATCGCAGCAGCCCGTGAGCGAATGTCCACGTCGGTTGCTTGAGCGGCTGGTGGGTGACGTAGGTGGCGGGCAGCCCTCCGAGTGTACCGCCTTTGATGCGCTCGTCGAGTGCCAGTGCGAACAGGGCCGGCAGGGCCATCGGCCCCTCCGCCCAAAGGGAGATCCCGTCGGCGCTGAGTTCCTCCCGTGTTTGCAGATAGTCGGTCAGCCGGATGATGTCCCAGGCGCCCATGCCGACCAGGGGGCGTCCGTAGACCAGGGCCGCTCGGCTCACGTGTTCGTCGTCGCTCAGCGGCCGGGTGTCCAGTTCGACCACGACCCGGCCCTGATCGAGGAATTGCTTTGCCCTCGGCCAGCGCCTGCTCGATCGTCGCTCGCGGACGCGCACGACGCAGGGGAGCTCGCCTTCGGCCGCGGCCGGTCGATGGATGGTGGCGGAGATGGTTATTCCCGGCTCGGAGGTGAGAGCGATCTGTTGGCGGATGATCCCGGCGCGGCGGGTGGGCTTTTCCTCGATCGGTTCGAGAGGGCCTCGTTCGGGGAATCCGCCGAGCACGTTGTCGCGGATCGCATTTCGTATTTTCGACCGGGCGGCATCGGAGTTCGGAACCTGGGTCCGCTCGGCGAGTTCCTCCCCCTTTGCCTCTGCGAGGGAGCCGATTGTGGCGGAATCGGTCGGCAGTTCGCCGTTTGGAAAGCACCACAATTCCTCAGGGGGGAGGGGCTTCGGGCCGCGCTCATGATAGCGTTGTTCTGTTTCTCGGCGGTTGAACCATCGATCGAACCAGGCGTGGGTGATCTGGCGCATCGAGCGAGGGTAGCCATGTGGTTCGGCCCGCTCGACGTACTTGTATCTGTCGCCGTGGCCGATCGCATCGAAGAACCGGCGCAGGTGCCGGTCGGCATCGCGGGTGTGCTGGATGGGGAACGTTTCGTCTTTCGTACCGGCGACTACCAGCAGTGGTCGAGGTGCGATCAGTGCGCAGACGGCCGCGTTTTCCAGATCGTGCCGCATCAGATTCGGGATGCACTCGCATTGGCACCCGATCCCGTTTGACGTGAAAATCTGGCCTCGGAGCGTGCTGACCGAGCAGACGGGCGCGGCGAGGGCTATCCGTTCATCGACGGCGGCGGTGTACATCGTTTGGTTGCCGCCGCCCGAACATCCGGTGATTGCGATCCGCTCATCGTCCACCTCGGGCAGGGAGCGAAGGTAGTCGATGCACCGCATGTTGTCCCACACCTGAACGCCTTCGAGGGTCATGCCAGTGGTAATGATGGCGAAGGTGCCGCGGTGTCCGATGTGGACTCTTTCGCCGTGTCCGGTCGCATCGACGGCAAGTGCAAGCCAACCGGAGCGGGCATAATTAGCGGATCGGGTTTGCATTCCGTCCGATGTTTTGCCTTTCATCGTGTGGCCGTGGACAGACAGCACCGCCGGGGCCTTGCCGTCGAGCTGTTTCGGGCGATAGAGGTTGCCCGTCATAAAGAAGTTGGGTCTGGTTTCGAGCACGACCTTCTCGATGACGAAGTCACCCCGGTCGATCGTCCCGACGGTACGTGGCTCGAGCGGGGTACGGGGCGGGGGTGGCTCGAGCCCCAGGACCTCGAGCAAGGCCTGGCGTGCTTTCTGTCGACAGTCGGTCCAGATCTTTCTGTCCTGGACAGCGTCGATTGAGAACGGTTCGGCGTCGTACAGCCCCTGCAGATACTCGCGCATCATTTGATTACCTCAGTAAGTGACGGCCATGCGTTTCGGGCGGGTGCTGGGGAGCGATATGGTGGGCTTTGCGGATTCGTTTTTGCGGAGGCCGGCGATCCGTATTTCGACTCTCCCCAGGTGTTTTCCCTCCGCGTCAAAGTACTCGGCCCGGACATATCCACGGGCCAGTGCTTCGATCATCAGCTTTTCATGCACGGTGTCCGCAGCCCGGTGCATGCGGTCGAGCTCCTCGTTTGAAACCGGAAACCTCTCCGTGCGTTCAATTACGATCCGCAGGGAACTGCCGCCGGAGACGACGGCGTCTGCCTTCACTGTAAAGTATTGCTCGAACACCGTGTTATCGATTTCGATTCTCTCAGCGTCGACCGGGAGTACGGAATCGATGAGCCGGCGGGTGAGTGCTCGATAGTCAACGAACAGGGCGGAAACGATCAGAATCAGGGCGGCCACACCCAGCCCGATCAGACAGCGGCGTACAATCTCGTTCCGTGAGAGCGGGGCGGTTGGGGGCTCGGTGTCGGCCTCGATCGTTCGGCTGTGCGTGTTGACTCGCCCGTCCGACCCGATGGAGTAGACCGTCTGGACCTCGGCCCCCTCGACGACTTCGATGCTGCGGAGAGTGGAGAACAATTGGCGGCGCTGCTCGGGCGGGAAGAGCTCGAGCAGGCCGTTGATGGATTCGGCCAGAGCCGCGGCGGGGTCGGGCCCCAGCTCTCGCGCAGCGAACGGCCGGTTGTCGGCCAGGATGCTGAACGAGCCGCCCTCGGTCTCGAGGTTCAGGGGGATGCCGGTATCGGATGCGGACCGCACCCAGTCGTGAAGCAGACGCCCGGCGTCTGGCTCGTCCGGCAGGGGGCCCTCGATGAGGCCGTCGAGAATTACCGTGCCTTCTGTCCTGGTATTCATGTTAACTCGCTGGGCAGCAGTTCGGGAAACGTGCCGACCGGCATCCATTCGGTCAGCCCCTCACTCCACACGAGTGAGCGGCGGGTGAGAATCCGCGAGCGAAGCATGTTTCGAATCTCAGATTCAGGGACCGGTCCGTGCGATTGTCCGCCCATTTCGTAATGCCACATACGCTCCTGCTGCTGCGGTTGCGGAGGGTGGGGATTGTGCTCAATCGGAACGATGTCGCCCCCTGAATCCCCGGCGGGCAGGGCCTCGAGCGAACGCGTGTCCAGCCCCAGCACCTGATCGTGGGCATCGAGCCGCTGGGCTGTGTACCGGCGATAGGCCTCGCTCTTGAGTCGTTCCTGGCGCAGTTGTTCGCGGAGCCGGCGGCGCTCCCGCTCGGTGTGTCTTCGGTAGGCCTTTTGTTCCTTGAGATTGGGCAGCACGGCCACGATGACGATGCCGATAATTTGCAGGAAAAATCCGGCGAAAAACCAACCGACTTTGCTGCGCCCCTTGTGGGCTGCGATCACAGCCGCTACGGTGCCCAGCGTTCCGTAGATCAACAGATAGATAAAGATAATGCCGCCCACTCCCGTCGCCTCCTTCACCTTTCAGATGAAGTCAGAATAGCACCCTAATCAGAAGAATTCAAGCACAATGTAGTTATGTAAGAAGTGTAGAAGGATTGGCGGATACAAGCTGCCCGTTCGCCATTTCACCCAGCCGAAGAGCATTCCGGCCAGGAACAGGTATGGGGCGCTGATCACCGTGAAATGCATTGCGGCGAACAGCCCGGAAGCAAGGGCCAGCGCCAGCAGTGGGCGGACCGCCAGCCGGAGCCAGTGTTGAAGCAATCCCCGAAAAGCGATCTCCTCGAGAACGGCTGGGAACACACACAGGTACAGGACGATGGTCCCTTTGCCGAGGTTCGCCTGGCGTATCGCCCTGTCCATCCAAGTCTCCTCCATACCCATCAGGTCCAGAATCCAACTGTGGTACAGATAATTGAGGCCGAGCAGAGCACCGAGTGCAACCATCGATATAGCCGTTTCCGGGCGCAGAAGACCGAATCGCTTGAATTGGATGGCCAGCGACGGCCAGTGCCGAGCGGCGAAGATGCACGTGGTGACCAACAGGGCCGCACTCTGAATGACCAAGGTCAGGAAAAACTGGTCATCGCCGAACGCCAGGAAGCCGAGGAGCCCAGCCCCTACTACGACACTGAAATATGTCCAGAAGAGGGTGGGGACGTGCGGGGCTTTTTTCCGGATGGCATCTCCGGTCGTGAGATAGATGGGGCGGGAAGCCGGTAGAACCGATTCCGCCGACTTATAGGGAGTGGCACAACGGGTGCAGAAATATAGCGACGGATCGAGCTTTGCTCCGCAGTATGTGCATTCTCGAGGCGGGTCGCTACCTGCCGGGGAAGTGGAATCAGTCCGGACCGGCTCGTTCATTGTTCTGTCACCTCACCTCATGGTCGGATGAGCACATCATAGCACAGTCTCCCAGCCAACGGAAGTGGCGGGCCGATTTGTTCCATCATATCGCCCATTATGCTATAATACAGTGAACAGATGGAATGATCCGCAACAGGAGGACGCAATGCCCATTCGCTGGGTACTGATACCGGCCTTACTCGCTTTCGTTCTCGCCTGCACTCGCGAGGAACCGGCTGCTCCAGAACCGGAGGTGCAAGCGGAGGTGCCGGAACCCGTTGACCAGAGGGGGCCGCGCCCGACGACGGATATCCTTCGGGCCGCCGAACTCGGCGATTTGGAGGAACTGACGGCGCATATCGAGTGGCGAACGCCTCTCAACCGCACCGATGGCTATCAGCGAACTGCGCTTCACTTTGCTGCGCGGGAGGGCCACCTGGAGGCCGTCGAACTGCTGCTCGCGGCCAGAGCGGCGGCGAATGCACGTGATGCGTTCGGCAAGACGGCGCTCCATTACGCCGCCGGCAACCACGGTACCGAGGATGTTGTTCGGCTGCTGATCGAGCACGGCGCCGAGGTCAACGCGAAGAACCGGTACGACGAGATGCCCATCCACGATGCGACCATAGCGGGAGACCCAGCTGTCATCCGGGCATTGCTGGAGTTGGGTGCACGGGCCGACATCAGTGTGTCGGGCGGAGATACCCCCCTGCATCGGCTGGCAAGGATGGAGGAGGGGATCGACGTGCTCCGCCTGCTCCTCGACAGGGGCGCCGACGTCAACGCCCGGGGCTCGCGGGGGACCACGCCTCTCCACGTGGCGGTTGGCCGGCCCGCCAACCACGCGATCGTCGAACTGCTGCTGGATGCCGGCGCCAACGTGAACGCCGCCGCCGAGGGTGGGCCGACGCCCCTTCACCTGGCGGTACAGGCCGGCGACCGCGAGACCGTCGAACTGCTGATTGATCGCGGGGCCGATTTCGACCGACAGGACGATCAGGGTGAGACTCCGCTCGCTGTGGCGGCAAAGCGGGGCCGCGAGGAAATCGTTGTGCTTCTGCATGAATTGGGTGCCGGGCTCGATCCACCCGATTACCGAATCGACGGGCCGCTGCATCGGTTGGGCCGAGAAGAAGACGCCCATCGAACGGTCGTCCTGCTGCTCGATCTGGGGGCCGAGGTCGATGCCGAGGGGCATGATGGGTCGACCGCCCTGCATGCCGCTGCCGAGGCCGGTACAACGGAGACCGTCCAAGCGCTCCTGGCGGCGGGCGCCAGCGTACGGGCTGCCAACGTGTACGGCGATACCCCGCTGCATAAGGCGGCCGCGGCCGGTCATCTGGATGTGGCCCAACTTCTCGTCAACGAAGGGGCCGAGGTTGATGTCGAGAACGATGTCGGGCGGACGCCGCTCGACGTGACGGCGGACGAGAAAATACGAACCCTGCTGCAAGATCACGGAGCGAGAAATGACGATGTCGACTGACGGCGCATTGCCGATCCGGGGCCGCATAGGCATCTTCCTTTGCCTTCTGTCCCTGATATTGGCCGGCTGTGGCGAACGGCCGGACGAACCTGACGCGAAAACACCGACGGCGGATGCCGAAGTGTGGTCGTCGGAGTCCCAACTCGATCTACACGATCTGGTCGCTGAGGGAGATAAATCTGAGATCAGGCAACATCTGGGACAGATCGACCGCGAGGCCGAGGTGAACAGCCGCGACTCCCGCAATGCAACCGCACTTCATCGTGCGGCGGACCGGGGGGACGTCGAGATCGTTCGGCTGCTCCTCGGTGCCGGGGCCGACTTGTATCTGGCCGACGGCCGCGGACGGACCCCGTACAAGGTGGCGGAAGAGCGCGACCACACGGACGTGATGGAAGTGATGGAGCAGTACCAGCAGGATACGGCAACGCTTTTCGAGGCGGTGCAGTCCGGCGACCTGTCCCGTGTCGATGATCTGCTCGATGCCGGGGTCTCGCCCAACACTCGGGGTCATTCGGGCCATACGCCCCTGTTCGCGGCTGTCGCCGGGCAGCAGGCGGCGGCGGCCCGGCTTTTGCTTGATCGCGGCGCCTGGCCCAACGTTCAAGACGCGCACGGTTGGACGCCGCTGCACCGGGTGATGGCCAGCACACACGACCGCGAGACTGCCGAACTGCTTTTGGACCACGATGCTTCGCCGAACATCCATAACAACGCGGGAATCGCACCGCTCTACCTGGCCGCCTGGGGCGGCTGGACTCCGGGCGTTCAGATGCTTCTCGACGCCGGCGCGGAGATGGATTACTCCGATCCGACTGGCCGTACACCGCTGCACGCGGCAGCCCGATGGGAGCACCTCCCGATCATGGAACTGCTCCTGGCCCGTGGAGCCGAAGCGGACCTGATGTCCGAACGTGACGGAACACCACTGCACATGGCGGCGGCGGGCGGCAAAGAGGAAGCGGTCGAGATGCTCCTCGACCACGGGGCCGACGCCAACACAAAACAGACCTTGATCGAGCCGCCGGGCTATACTCCCCTGCACCTGGCGGTCCGTTCCGGCAAGGGATCGCTGGTTCGGCTACTGCTCGACCGAGGAGCCGATGTCGACGAGGCAGACCACAGAAAAGCGACACCTCTCTATTACGCCGCGAGCGTTGAGGTTGCCCAGCTTCTGATCGACCGGGGATCGACCCTATCGCGCGTCGATCGCGATGGGAACACTCCCCTGCACGCGGTCACCAATCTGGGCAGCAAGAATGTGGCTGAACTCCTCCTCGAACAGGGGGCCGATCTGGACGAGAAGAACGAATCGGGCCAGACCGCCCTCCACATCGCAGCCGAAAGGAGCCGGCCGCGGGTCGCATCCCTCCTTCTGAAGAAAGGGGCAGACGCCAACGCTGTCGATCGGTTCGGCGAGACCCCGCTCCACAAGGCGGTCCGGACGGGCGACCGATGGATGACCGAACATCTGCTCGACGGCGGGTCTGACGTGGCGGCAAAGACGGAGCGGGGCTGGACACCGCTTCACCTCGGTGCGGCACGCGGCGGCGAAGGCGTCGTCAAGCTGTTGATCGACCGCGGGGCCGATGTGAACGCGGAGGATAACCAGGGGCGGAGACCGCTCGAGTTCGCATCGGGCGAAGCGGTCCGCGACATTCTCAAGGAGCACGGTGCGAGGTGAACTGTATCCGCCCGACGCGTCGTCCCGGCGCCGGTCAACCTCGCGACTATCGTGTGGAGTGCAGACAACCCAACGCTGTTCGGGCCAACGTTCGGCTTTGGTTCTATGCGGTCGGATGTGTGGTTCCCACGTTTTGATCGTTTGCTCTTGACCGAACCGCCCCGAACCGCCTAGAATTAGGGTAGACAAACAGGAGGAGCAAACCATGGTGACAACGATTCGCAGGGGCTTTACCCTTATTGAGCTGCTCATCGTCATCTCGATCATTCTCATTCTGGCCTCGCTGGGTCTCATAGTGGCCCGGCCAATCTGGACGTTCGCCGATCGGGCGGAATGTGCCAATAACATGCGCCAGATCGGGACGGAGCTAGTCCAGTTAGCTACTGAGAGCGGCCGATTCCCCAGCGGGGGCGATCATCCGGGAGCATGGGGGAGCGACGCTCGTGTTTACCGCCAAGTTAATCGGCGGATTCCGTCGGAGGTTATGACCTGTCCGGCTTCGGATTCCAGTCAGCCCACTCATCCCCAGTTTTCCGCGTGCTCGTATATCTATCTGGGCAACTTGGCGCCGACCTATGTGTGCGAATGCTCCGAATGTATAGATGATGAGGGAGATGAAGGGTCGCCGATCTGGACCATTCATTGGTCGGGGGTCGATTACGCGGACGGCCACGAGAGATCCGGCGATTACACATCACCGGATTTGTCTGGTTTGAGGCTGGCCGACAACCTTCGGTTCAACCCCGCCGAGTCAGAACGATCCAACCCCTCTCACCCCATCGTCCCCGACGACCTCCAGATGAACCGGGATCGCTCGCGGCGAGCGCTCCGGCAGACTCCCTACTGGGCACACGACGAAAGCAGTGTGCCCCTCTTGGCGGACATCGTGGTCTTGACCGAAAAGCCGGCTGGAAGCAGTTGGGAGGACGCCCATACCAAGATCACGGAGGCCAATCGGTACCAGATTACGTTCTACGCCAACCACGTGCCCGGTTCGGCAAACTCCAAGACCAGCTGGGGGGCTCACGTGCTGTTTGCGAGCGGCAGTGTTGTCTGGCGGGATTGGGACGAGCTCCGATTCCAGCTTCGAGTTCCCACAAGTGCCAGGTATGGTGGGGACGGTAATGGCGAAGACCACTATTATTTCTTCTAATTTCTCCGGCCCGTGTTAAGAGGAGGCGGGATGCGACGGTGTCTATTCTTGATCGTGCTTTTGGGAGCTGGGGCGGCGGGCTGTTCGGCCACCCGATCCTATTATGATTTGCCGAGTGACCACTGGAGCAAGCAGCCGGCCGCTGTGCCGTTTATGAAGATAGGGCGGGGGGCCGTCAACGTTGTCGCATCGCCCTTCGACATTCCCGCCACCTTCGGAAGAGTGGCGCAGGAAACCGATCACATGGGCTATGCCCTGTTGGCGGGGCCGACGGAGGGGATCGGCAACGGCGTCGTTCGGCTGCTTGCGGGCGTGGCCGAGATTCTGACCTTCCCGATTGTCAACCAGCCGGAACCGCTCTACGAGCGAAGATTGGGTCAGCGAGCTTTCCGCAAGGAGCCCGACGTAACCCCGTGAGGGGGAGTGGATGATATGCGGCTGCGGGTTATGCCCCGGGGATGCCCTGTGCGCGGAGCTCGTTCAGGTGCCGGCCGGCCCAATCGTAGTGCCGGTCGCCTTCCCCCACGCACTGCTGCACCTTCTTGAACAACTCGACTGCCCTGCTGAGGTCGTCCCGGTCGCCCATCCGTTCGCCCTGGATACGCAGTTCCCTCGCACGGCGGTACAGTACCTGCGCGTGATGGCTTAGCTGTTCCAGAGTCTTCTCCCCGATCTGGTTGTCCGGGTCCCATGAGACAGCGTTTTGTGCGTGTCGTCGGGCGGTGGCGTACTCCTCCTGTGCCAGCGCTTGCTGGCCCAACTCTTCGTAGTGCCTTGCGATGTCTGAGGCCTCGCTACTCAGTCGTCGCAGCGCCTGTTCGGCCTCCCGGCGGTAGGCGTTTGTCCTGTCCGGTTCGGTTTCTGTGACCTCGGTCCAGTTTGTCCTGGCACGGTTATAGTCCTTCGCATCATAGGCCGTGCTTGCTGCTTCCAGAAGCTCCCGGATGTTGGAGATTCTTCTGCGCAGTGAGGACAGTTCCTCGAGATTCTCGCGGTCGATGAGTTCGATGGCTCTTGCTCCCTCGCCGTCGCGATAATAGTTCCGTACGGTCGAGACCAACTCCTCGTGTTCGAGTTCGTCCAGTCGCGACCGAATGCGGTCTCGCAGTTCGTCTCGCTGTTGATGGAGCAGGCAGTCTTCGGGCAGGCGGTCTACCGTCTCGAGTGCCGTTCTGACCGATGAGAGGGTGCCACGCCGCAGGTGCTCGTTGGCTTCGTTCAGGATGGCCCGCTCGGTCCGGTGTCTTTCTGCCTCTGCCTCGGCCTTGCCCTGTTCGTCTCTGGTCAGGCCGATCAGCTCCTGTGCTTTCAACGTTTCGTCGGGCGTTACGGCATACCTGTTCTTCGCTGTGTCGAATTCCTGAACTGCCCGGTCCCATTGCTGCTCCTGCAGTGCGTTCTGGCCGGCGTCGATGTGCATCTGGAATGCGGCGGCCCGGACCTGGCCGCGCAGTTCTTCGGTCTGGTGATAGACGATGTTGTCGGACGGGATCTCGGCCAGTTTTTCGAACGCTTCGCCCGGTTCGTCGTCCGCCAGCAGGCGACCCGCTTCTTCGGCGAGCCAGTCATAGTGGTCGGTGTCTTCGATCCAATTTCGGCGGTCGGCGGCAAACGCCTCGACCGTACCGGTTCTCCACTGGCTTTCCAGTATCTGTCGGATGTGTGCCCGCACCTCGCGCCAGTCGAACTGGTCGATGGATTTGTCCGACTCCCGCCACGTTGTGCCGATCCGTCGCAACAGCCCGGCGATGTCGCGATTGGGGTACGCTCTCTCCGCCTCCTCCAGCAGGTCCATCGCCTGGCTGAACTGCCCCTCTTTCATCAGGTCGATGCTTTGGTCGAGCCGTTCGTTGTATCCGCTGTGGCTGAAGGGGCGTGCAGGCCCGGTGGGCCGGCTGCCGTCATTGCCGGAGGTAAGGGCGAGTGCAATGATCATAAGCAGGCCGACAGCAATGGCCCCGCCGATGAGCATCAGGTTCTTGCGGCGGTTGGTGGTTTCCTGTTCGTCGTAGTAACCGCCCAGTCCGGCCGGCCCCTGGTCCTGATCGCGGGGAACGATCTCGATCTCCTGGTTCGTCCGCGGATTGCGCAGGAACATCCGGCCGTCCCGAGCGATGATCTGTGGTTCGAGGTTTTCCGGCGAGTACGCCTGGGGGATGAATTGGCCGTCGGCCGGAGTGTCGTCCTCGGACATCTCCGATTCGTCGTACAGCGGCTCGGCCTGGGCCTCGCCGGGCGGGGGGCCGTCCGGGGCAAATGCCGAGGTCGAGTCTTCCTGCTCGTATGGCGTCTGTTCGGGTTCGCCGGCGGGGCTGAAGTCGAACCCGGCCGCTCCGACTGTCTGCTCCTGGGCGGCTCCGGTCGCATCGAAGGTCAGTGTGTGGCTGCCCAAGGAGATGGTGTCCCCGTCTTCGAGCACGTGCGATTTCACCGGACGGCCGTTGACCTTGGTTCCGTTTCTGCTTTCAAGGTCCCGAATGGTCACCTGGCCGCCGTCCACGTGCAACTGCAAGTGGCGCTTTGATACCTGTGGGTCGGGCACGGTGATGTGGCAGGACGGGTGTCGGCCTGCGATCATGCTGCCATCCCGCAGTTCGAAGCTTTTTTCTTCGCCGTGGGCGGTCGATATCAGTCTCATACGATCACGCGCCTTCCTGGTGAAACTCGTATAGAGTTCTGTTGTAAATGATCTCCAACTCCTGCCGTCGGCGATCGGACTCGTCAGGGATCAGTTCCTTCATCTGGCGGAAGATGTTCAGGGCACCCACCCGGTCCCTGTTTTGGTATTGGATAATTGCCTGGCGTTTCAGGCCCTCGAACCGTCTGTCCACCTCGTCCCGGGTGTCGAGGAACAGGTCGTAGGCCTCGCGGTATGCCTGCCTGCCCTCGTCGGTCCGCACTGGACGTAGAACCTCGGCCGCTTCCCGGAACTGCACCTTCGCCGGGTAAAGCGCCCCGCGGGCTCTTGCTGCCCTGCCTCTCTGTATACGGCTCTTGCCTTCGCCGATCCGTGCTTCGACAGACCGTCGTTCCTCCTCGAACGGGTCGCGAAAGCCGGGAGTGACGGCTATCCGTAAGATGCATCGCCGGTTGTTGGGGCCATAAAGGTACACGTCGGTGTGGCCGGTGTCGTGGCCGGTAACCCGGGCCATAAAGGAGAGATTATCGTCGATCTCGACGGTGGCCACGGCAGTGCCGGGGGACCCTTCGGGATATACCAAGTCGGTGTAGCGGGCATCCCAATCCATAAATATGTTCGGTGTGGAGCCGCTTTGTCTAACCCGCCTACCCAGATCGATGACCTTGGTCTCGCCGACGCGGACGGAGACGGGGTAGATATATGATTGCGAGCCGGTTGCACCGGCGTAGTACCAGGCGATGCCGCCAATGATAAAGAGTATCGCGACCACAGCGAGGAACTGAAGCGCACCCCAAGCACTCTTGACGGCGGCCTCTTCTTCGACACCGTGCGGTGCTTGAGCGGGGCCGTCGGCCGGGCCGAAAAGCTCGTCAATCGATACCGTTCGCTCGTCTGATTGCAGCACGGGCTGAGCGGCGGACGAGCTCGATTCGGGTACGGCGGCCGCCGTGGTTTGCACGGGAGAACCCAAAGCAAACTCCAATTCGACTTCGCCCAGTTCGAATCGGTCGCCGGGCGTAAGCAGCACGTCGTCTGTCCGCTGGCCGTCGACCACGATCCCGTTATGGCTGTCGAGGTCGGTCAGCCGGCAGCAACCGTCCTGCAACTCGGCTCTGGCGTGCCTGCGAGAGACGGATGGATGGGGGAGGATGATATCCGACGGCGGGATTCGGCCCAGGATAACAGCGTGGTCGGGGAGCTCGAACTCCGTGCCGCCACCTTCGCCGTTGATAACCCTGAGCTTTGCTGCTGCCATTTTTCTAATCCGACAACGGTCTTAAGGAAGTAGAAAGTCAATCGCGTATGCTAAGGCATACGCCTGCCCGCAGCCCCAACCGCCGTGCAGCCCCTCCATTTAATTCTATCACGCTCTCTGCGCTCAGGCAAGCAGATATTCGCCCCGGACGCACCTCTTCGACAATTTTACACACTTCATTGTCTGCGTTGAGATAGACCAGGTCGATGGCAAATCTCATCCCGAAGGTGTGGACCATGCGGCAGCGCCGGAGCCACATCCCTTCACTGGCCTCCAGCGAGTCTCGGCCCAGCAGCCCGCGCATACGGGCGCGTGCACCCGTGGGCACGTGGAGGGGGTCGATGATGGTCCGCCCGTCAGGAACGGTGACTGCACGGGCGGTCATTGCAGTATCCCGTACTTGATCATGGCATCGAGTGCAACAGGCCCGAGGATGGTGAGGAAGACGGTGGGGAAGATAAACAGGATAAGCGGCAACAGAATTTTGACCGGTGCCTCCATCGCCTTCTTCTCCGCCAACTGCTCGCGTCGCACGCGCATTTCCTGGGCCTGGATGCGGAGCACCGGCCCGATGCTTGCGCCGAGTTCGTCCGCCTGGATCATCGCGCCGGCGAAATTCGACATCTCCTCGAGGTCAGCACGGTGGGCAAGCCCCCGCAGCGCCTCGGCACGCGGCTGGCCCATCTGTATCTGGCGGAGGACCTCGGCGAACTCCTCGCCCAGAGGCGTGCCCTTGATCTTGGTGGTGATACGGGCCAGCGCGGACGTGAAATCGAGGCCCGCCTCCACCGACAGGGTCAGCAGGTCGAGGGCAAACGGCAGCGCCCGGAAAAGCTCGGTCTTCCGCTGTCGAACCTGCGACCTCAGCCACATTATCGGCCACAACAGCCCGACGATGAGTCCGGCAACGATGAGCACGGTCCAGCCGGCAAGCAGTGTCGCCCCCACGCCGACCGCCAGCCCCAGCAGGGTGCACAGCAGGACCATCCCCAGGTATTCGTCGGGCGTGATGGCGTGTGGCGAGCCGGCGGCGATCAGGTTGCGTTCGGCGTGCCGACGTAAAGTGAGCAAGTGGGGGCGATGGCCGGTCTGTTCGTGCCGGACTTCCGCTCGGAGGGTGAAGTAGCGCAGAAGCGTGCCGAGCGGGCGTGATGCGGCGATCAGGATTCGGAGCAGGGGCGACCCGATCTCCGCCTGACGCTGTTCGTCGAGCCGGGTGGCCTCCGCCAGATCCGATTGAATCCGGTACAGCGACCAGACGAGCAGGAAGACGCTGCCCGATGCAGCAACCATAATCAGCATGATGAACATCTGGTCCGATAGGTCCATTGCCACTCTCACACGTCGATGCGAACTATTTTGAGGATAACGATGACTCCGATGATCTGAAGTATGACGACCGTCGCGATCATTATCCAGCCATATACCGTGTTATAGACCACATGCATCAGCTCTGGGGTCAGGATGTTCATGGCCACCGCGAACAGGATGGGGATGGCGCAGATGAGCCCGGCCTGCAGCTTGCCCTGAGCGGTCAGTGCCCGGATTTTCCCTTGGAGCCGGTGCCTGCTGCGAATGGTATCGGCGACGTTTTGGAAAATCTCGGTGAGGTTCCCGCCGACCTCGCGCGAGATGGTGATCGCGGTGACCACCAGGTCCAGGTCTTCGCTGGGCATGCGCTGGTGGAGATGCTGGAGGGCGTCCTCCATACTCACTCCGAACCGCAGCTCCTGATTGACCATCCGGAATTCCTGGCTGATCGGATTCCCCATCTCCCGTTGGACGAGGTTGAACGCCTGGTGCAAGCTGAAGCCGGCCCGCAGCGCGTTGCAGGTGTTCATCAGTGCGTCGACCAGTTGAACGCGAAACTTATGGTCCCGTCGGTGCTTCAGAATCTTGACGCCGACGGGTGGGACGGCAAAGCCGGCCAGCCCGAGGATGGTTCCCCAGGCGATGCTCCCGAAGGCCAGCCCGGTCAGTACGCCGATGACGGCCATCGACGCGAACGAGACGTATACCAGGTGCTGGATGGGGATGGTGAGGTACATCGCGTCGAGGGTCTGTTCGGCCCCCCGGACGTATTTTTGTTCATAGGTCTGCCAGCCACTGCTGAACAGCTGGAACCCGACGAGCACGAACAGGGCAACGGCCCCGCCCGCGGCAAGCATTATGACAAACTCGAGCAAACGGCACCTCTTGCATTAGTCCACTTGTCGGAAAATCCGGGTGTCTATCTTGTGGCCCCGCTTGACGAGATCGTGGACGAAGTTCGGGATCGAGCCGGTCGGCTCGAACGAGCCGTGGATTTCACCCTTGGGACCGATCCCAGTCTGTTCAAACTTGAACGTCTCCTGGAGGGTGATCGTATCTTGCTCCATCCCGGTCACCTCGTTGATGGTGACCACCCGCCGTTTCCCGTCGCTGTGGCGGGCGGTGTGGATGATGGTGTCGATGGCAGACTGGACCTGGTCCCGGATCGCCCGGGCGGGCAGTTCCATACCGGCCATCAGCACCAGCGTTTCGAGCCGGGCCAGGCAGTCGCGGGCCGAGTTGGCGTGGATGGTGGTGAGCGAGCCGTCGTGACCGGTGTTCATCGCCTGGAGCATGTCGAGTGCTTCGGCGCCGCGGCACTCGCCGACGATGATGCGGTCGGGCCGCATCCGCAAGCTGTTGATCACCAGTTGCCGGATAGGGATCTCGCCCTTGCCCTCGATGTTCGGCGGTTTCGATTCGAGCGAGACGACGTGCTCCTGGGGAAGCTGGAGCTCCGCGGCGTCCTCGATGGTGACGATTCGCTCGTGCCTGGGGAGGTAAGAGCACAGCACGTTGAGCAGGGTCGTCTTTCCGGAGCCGGTCCCGCCCGAAATGATGATGTTGCGCCGATGCATCACACATAATTTCAGATAGGCGGCGATCTGTGGCGACAGCGTGCCGAACCCGATGAGGTCCTTGACGGTGAACGGCTCGGCCGCGAACTTCCGGATGGTAATCGTGGGACCGGTCAGCGACAGCGGCGGAATGATGGCGTTGACCCGGGAGCCGTCGGAGAGCCGGGCGTCGACCATCGGGCTCACCTCGTCTATTCGTCGGCCGATGGGCGCCAGTATGCGCCGGATGATCTCGACTACCTGCCGGTCGTCGGTGAACCGCTTGTCGGTCAGCTCGAGCTTTCCGTGACGCTCGATGTACACCTGCTTCCAGCCGTTCACCATGATCTCGTCGATCTCGTTGTCGGCGAGCAGGTCCTCGATCGGTCCCAGCCCGAGCGCCTCGTCGGCGATCTCCTTGACCAGTTCCCTGTTCGACAGCCAGGGCGGTATCTCTTCCGGGATCGTCTTGATGATGTTGTTGATGACCTTCTCCGTCCGCCGGCGCAGCTCGTCCGGCTCGACTTCGGTCATGTCGATGTGCCGCAGGTCGAGATCGGCGATCAGTTGGTCGTGGATGCGGCGTTTGAGGGTGGAGGGCGTATAGCGCGGCTGCTTGCGGACAGCGACTTGGTGTTGTCCCGCTTGCTGGGAGGGCGGGGCCTTATCGCCGGCCTGTTGAGGGGGCTGGTCGGCCTGTTCCTCGTTCTGGCGGAACAGGATCGTGAAATCGCCCAGGTGAATGACCGAGCCGTCGGAGAGCGGGGTCTCCCGGGTGATCCGCTTGCCGTTGAGGTATGTCCCGTTTCGGCTATCCAGGTCCCGGATGACGTGGCCGCCGTTGGCGGCGACGATCTCGCAGTGGCGTCGCGAGATGTTCTGCCGGTCGAGCATCAAGTCGCAGGACTGCTGTTTGCCGATGACAAAACGCTCGGCATTTACAGCCGCCTTTCGTTTGCTGCCGTCGCGCCGGTCTGTGATGAGAAGCTCTGCCATATCGTCAGATTCCTGTGATCGTGCCCGGTTGAGCGGTGAGGCGTTGATCAGTTCGCCCCGGCCCGTCGTGCTTCAGCCCGTTCTCTAGCCGCTTCCCGGATCTGTTCCTCGAGGTTGTCCGGGGTGACCTCGCCCAGTTCGGTCGGGTCTTCGAGGCCGGGGTCGGTCGGACGCCTGGTGGCGAGATGTATCCGCCCGGTCTGGGCCAGGTGTGCCAGGATGTTCGCCTCCCGGTGTGAGACGCGGAGCAGGACGGTCGAGTATGCGGCGTAATCGCGGCGATGGTCGAGGGACACGAACTGTTCCGGCCGGCTCATGTGCAGGTCCACGGCCACGACTTCGACGCCGGTGATGGTCGTCCGGGTCTCGGTCCGCGTCGCACCGCCGGCGTCGCTGTGTTGGCGGGTGACCAACACATCGACGACGGAGCCGGGCAGCAGGTGGCCCGCCACCCCGGTCACTTTGTCCACGGGGACGGCCATCACCACCCGGCCTTGCTCGGGCAGAGTCTGGGTGACGTCGGCCCGGTCGGTCCCCCTGGCGAAATCGGAGCGATAGAGGATGTCGTCGGCTCGGAGGTCCTTCTGGACCGTCTGCCCGACGATGGTGTCCATCTCGCGAGCCAGGATCATCTGGTCCTCGCGTCCCAGGGCCTCGACGGGCATCTCTTGTGTGCCGAGCATCGCGCCTGTGATCTCGGTACCACGTCTGATAGATTGGGTGGCGACAAGGACGGATACTGTCCGGTGCGTCCGGACTGTTTCTTCTCTCTGTCTGGTCAGATAGGCCCGGATGCCCACCGCGGCCAGGATGGCCAGTGCGATGGC
>PUPC01000329.1 GCA_003553185.1 Planctomycetota bacterium
ATTGCCCTGTTGAATCGCGGCACGTCCGAGATCGTGACCGAGGCCGCCTACGGCCTGTCGTCCTCCGAGCAGAAACGGAGCGTCTATCGGCTCGGCGAGGGGGTCACCGGGCGGGTGGTCGAGACGGGCCGGCCGTCGATCGTCCCCCGCGTCTCCGAGGACCCCGATTTCCTCGACCGGTCCGAGGCCCGCCGTGCCCCGGACAAGGGCGAACTGTCGTTCGTCGCCGTCCCCATCAAGCTGGGGACCGAGACGCTCGGCTGCCTGAGCGTCGATCGCCCGTTCAGCGGCGAAGGGCCGCTGCGGGACGATGTCCGGCTGCTCTCCATCATCGCCTCGATGATCGCCCAGGCGGTGCGGCTCCGCCAGGCGGTCGCCGAGGAGCGACAGCGGCTGGTCGAAGAGAACCTGCGCCTGCAGGAAGAGCTGCGCGATCGGTTCCGCCCGTCGAACATCGTCGGCAACTCGAGCGCCATGCAGTCGGTCTACGACCTGATCGCACAGGTGTCGGACAGCGATGCGACCGTACTCATCTCCGGCGAGAGCGGCGTGGGCAAGGAACTGGTCGCACACGCCATCCACTACAACAGTCCTCGGGCCGAAAAGCCGTTCGTCCGGTTCAACTGCGCCGCCCTCCCCCAGTCGATCATCGAGAGCGAGCTGTTCGGGCACGAGGAGGGAGCGTTCACCGGCGCCGTCCGCCGCCGGCAGGGCCGGTTCGAGCGGGCCGACCAGGGAACGATGTTCCTCGACGAGATCGGCGACATCAGCCCCGCCACCCAGGTCAAGCTGCTCCGCGTGCTCCAGGAGCGCGAGTTCGAGCGAGTCGGCGGGTTCGACCCCATCCGCGTGGATGTCCGGATCATCGCCGCCACCAACCGCGACCTCGAGGCGCTCGTCGCCGAGGGCGACTTCCGACAGGACCTCTACTACCGCCTCAACGTGTTCCCCATCCACGTCCCCCCACTCCGCGACCGGAAAACCGACATCCTGCTCCTCGCCGACCATTTCTGCGAAATGTACGGTAAGAAGAACCGAACAGACGTCCGCCGCATCTCCACCCCCGCCATCGACATGATGATGCGATACCACTGGCCCGGCAACGTCCGCGAACTCGAAAACTGTATCGAAAGGGCCGTCCTGCTCTCCGACGACGGGGTCATCCACGGCCACCACATGCCGCCCTCACTCCAGACCGCCGAGGCGAGCGGGACCGTGCACCGGGGCAAGCTGCAGGAAGCGCTCGACAACCTCGAACGCGAGCTCGTCATCGACGCCCTCAAAAGCGCCAGGGGCAACCAGGCCCGGGCCGCCCGCGCCCTGGACATCACCGAACGGATGATGGGGCTCCGCGTGAAGAAACACGGGATCGATACCGACCGCTTCCGCGAGCGCCAGTAAGCGCAAATCGGCCGGATTCTGCTTGACTTCTCCGTTGACACCGTGTTCAATGGACGGTAGAGAATGCGGCTCACTGGCCGCATCACGAGCGGGTACCCGGAGGAGGGGCGAAGATGGGAGAGAAGCAGATGGGAAGGATCGACGATCGACACGCAGGCGACGGCGGAGCCATCCCGCCACCACTGCCCCCGCAGACAACGTCCGGATTGGCCATCGCGGCGCTCGTACTCGGAGTGACTGGTTTCTTCACCATGGGGCTGATGGCGATCCCGGGACTGATCGTCGGCATCATCGCAGTGGTCAAAATCGACAAAAGCAACGGGCGATTGAGCGGCCGGGGGATGGCCATCGCCGGAACGATGATATCCGGAGTCTCGATCTTTTTTGTCGTCATTGTCGTCATTCTGGCGGGAATGCTGGTTCCCGCGCTCGGGATGATACGGCAAGAGGCCCGGCAAACGAGCTGCAGGTCGAACCTGACATCGATTGCAATAGCAACAAGGAGTTGGTCAACAAAATACGGGGATGATGGTGCGTACTACCCGCCCTCGATGCGAGCGCTCTACGACGACGGCGTAAACGATGACATAGAAACGTTTTTTTGTCCAACAAGCGTCACCGAACGCCGACCCGAACACATTGGGGACGATTATGACTCACTGTTCGATATTTCAAACGAGAGAATCCCAACCTGGCTGGTAAACGGTACCGACACTCCGCTCGCCTGGGATAACACACCCGACCGACACGGCGGGATACATGTCATCTATTGCAACTACGCCGTCAAGTTCATCCCGGGCGAAGACGCCCTGGAGGAGGTCCACAGCCAGATCGGGGAACGGATCCCGAAGCTGCGAAACAGGCGGCGGCAGAAGTAGAGGAAGAGCAAGCGGAGGAAAGCCCGTAGTCTCCCGGACCCGGCAAACACTGCGGCACACCGGCCGCTTAACCAGCGAGGACTTGGAGGAGGGCCGAAGATGGCGGAGCAGCAGATGGGAAGGATCGACGATCGACACGCAGGCGACAGCGGAGCCATCCCGCCGCCACTGCCCCCGCAGACAACGTCCGGATTGGCCATCGCGGCGCTCGTACTCGGCATGGCTGGTTTCTTCACTATTGGGCTGATGGCGATCCCGGGGCTGATCGTCGGCATCATCGCACTGGTCAAAATCGACAAAAGCAACGGGCGATTGAGCGGCCGTGGGATGGCCATCGCCGGAACGGTGATATCCGGAGTCTCGATCTTTTTTGTCGTCATTCTGGCGGGAATGCTGGTTCCCGCCCTCGGGAGAGCACACCTTGAGGTCCAGCGTACGCGCTGCAGGGTGAACCTGGGATCGATTGCACAGGCAACACAGGTATGGTCATTGTATCACGGTCGTAATGGCGCTTATTACCCGCCGTCGATGCGGGCTCTGTACGACGACGGCGTAATCGAGGACACGGTTATATTCATCTGCCCAACAAGCGACACCGTGCATCAGCCCGGAGAGATTGCTTCCGATTACGAGTGCCTGCTCGACATCGTAGGCGAGAAAATCCCGGTTTGGCTGGTGGAAGAGTCCGTCACCCCGCTCGCCTGGGATACCAAGACGGATCGCCACGGCGGGATTAATGTTGTCTACTTCGACCGGCACGTTCGGTTCATCGAGGGCGACGACGCCCTCGAGCAGGTCCACCGCGAGGTCGAAGAATGGCTCAACACATACGAAGCGGCAAAGCAGGAGAAAGCGGAACCAGAGGAAGAGCAAGCGGAGGAAAGCCCGTAGTCTCCGTTGGACGGCAAAGAGCGCGACACATTGCCCGCCCCACGAGTGAGTGTCTGGAAGAGGGACGAAGATGGCGGAGCAGAAAAGAGACGAGCGAGATACCGGCGATAGTTCCGCAGCGCCGCTTGATTTCCTTCCGCGAAGATCGTCCGGATTGGCCCACGTCGCACTCAACCTCGGCGTGCTTTCGTTCTGCACCATAGGGCTTTTTGCAATCCCCGGGCTCATCGTCGGCGTCATCGCGCTGGCCAGGATCCGCAATAGCGGCGGGCGCCTGACTGGGCAGGTTCTGGTAGTCGCCGGAATAGTGCTGTCCGGAATCTCCGGAATCGCTCTCGTCTATTTTGTGGTCAACGGGCCGGGAATGCTGCCCGGCCTCGGCAGTTGGGAAGCGGCAAGCGAAACGCGCTGCAGGGCGAACTTGAGACAAATAGCACAAGCAACACAGGTCTGGGCAACAGAACACGGGGATGAGGGGGCGTACTACCCGTCATCCATGCGGGCGCTCTATGACGACGGCGTTATCGAGGACACAAGAGCATTTTTCTGTCCCGCAAGCGACACCGAACCCCAACCCGGACAGATCGGTGTCGATTATGAATCCCTGCTCGACATTGTGGGCGAGAGAATTCCAGCCCGACTGGTAGACGAGGCCGCCGTTCCGCTCGTCTGGGATAAAACGGCGGACCGGCATGGCGGAGTTTTAGTCGGTTATTTCGACCAGCACGTCAGGTGGTACCGGGATGACGACGCCCTCGAGCAGGTCCATCGCAAGGTCGAGGCATGGCTCAACACATACGAAGCGGCAAAGCAGGAGAAAGCGGAAGCGGAGGAAAGCCCGTAGTCTCCCGAACCCGGTAAAGACTGCGGCACACCGGCCGCTTAACCAGTGAGAACTTGGAGGAGGGACGAAGATGAGAGAGCAGGACACCAGAAAGACCGACGACCGGGATGCAGGCCAGGACGCAAAACCACCGGCGTCCCGCCCCAGGAAAAAAACGTCCCGGCTGGCCATCGCGGCAGTCATACTCGGCGTGGGAGGGCTTCTCCTCGTTGTCGGGGCTTTGGTAATCCCCCCTCGGGATTATTGGGAAGAAATACTCGCCCCTGTGGGAGCGCTGGCGACGATGTCCGGGCTGGTCGTCGGCGTCATCGCGTTGGTCAGGATCAGAAAAAGCGGCGGGCGTCTGGGCGGGCGGAGTCTGGCACTCACCGGTATCTTGTTCTCGCTGATCTTTATTGGGGGATTGCTGTACCTCGACCAAACTCCATGCAGATGCGCAAGAATACAAAGTTGCAGATCTAACGTGAGAGAGATAGCACGGGCAACACAGGTCTGGTCAGTAAGATACGGTGGTGATGGCGCGTACTACCCGCCGTCGATGCGGGCGCTCTATGACGACGGCGTAATCGAGGACATAGAAGCGTTCTTCTGTCCGGCAAGCGACACCGAGCATCAGCCCGAAAAAATAGGGGCTGATTTCGAGTGTCTGCTCGACATCATAGACGAAAAAATCCCAGTTCGGCTGGTGGCAGAGTCGCTCACTCCCCTCGCCTGGGATAATACGGCGAATCGGCACGGCGGAGTTTATGTCGTCTATTTCGACCAGCACGTCGAGTTCATCGGTGGCGACGACGCCCTCGAGCAGGTCCACCGCGAGGTCGAAGAATGGCTCAATACATACGAAACGGCAAAACAAGCGGAGGCGGAAGCGGAGGAAGAGCAAGCAGAGGAAAGCCCGTAGTCTTCCGAACCCGGTAAAGACTGCGGCACATCGGCACCTTTGCCAATGAGGACTTGGAGGAGGAATAAAGATGGGAGAACAGGACACCAGAAAGACCGACGACCGGGATGCAGGCCAAGACGCAAAACCATCGGCGTCCCGCCCCAGGAAAAAAACATCCCGGCTGGCCATCGCCGCATTCGTACTCGGCGCGGCCGGCCTACTCGCTTTTCTGGGCATTATGGCCCTTCCACGCCCGGTCTTCATGGGAAGCCCTTTCGTTTTGGGGGTGCTGTTGGCGATTCCCGGATTTGTCGTCGGCCTCATCGCGACGGTCAGAATCAGAAGAAGGGGCGGTCACCTCAGCGGCCGGGACGACCTGGCAACGGCCGGTATCGCTTTGGCCCTGATCACGGCGGTGATGCTTCCATACTTGTCCCCCGCCCATATTCACAGAGGGCCGCCAAGCCCCAAGTTGCGTTGTCGCAGTAATCTGAGGGCGATCGCACAAGCTGTTCAGACCTGGTCAGATGAATACGGGGAGGAAGGGGCCTACTACCCGCCGTCGATGCGGGCGCTCTATGACGACGGCGTTATCGAGGACACAAGAGCGTTCATCTGCCCGGCAAGCGACGCAGATCATCAGCCCGGAGAGATTGCTTCCGATTACGAGTGCCTGCTCGATATCGTGGGCGAGAGAATTCCGGCTCGACTGGTGGATGAGTCGTTCGTTCCGCTCGCCTGGGATAACCCGGCGGACCGGCACGACGGAATAATGGTTGTCTATTTCGACCTGTACGTGAAGTTCATCGATGGCGACGACGCCCTCGAGCAGGTCCACCGCGAGGTCGAAGAATGGCTCCGCACGTACGAAGCGGCAAAACAAGCGGAGGCGGAAGCAGAGGACGAGCAAGCGGAGGAAAGCCCGTAGTCTCCCGGACCCGGTAAAGAGTGCGGCACATCGGCCGCTTAACCAGTGAGGACTTGGAGGAGGAATAAAGATGGAAGAACAGGAAACCAGAAAGACCGACGACCGGGATGCCGGCCAAAACGCAAAACCACC
>PUPC01000226.1 GCA_003553185.1 Planctomycetota bacterium
ACCCGTTCGTAATCAGCGGTTGGCAGGAGGAGCCGTGGCGGCTGTTCACCTCGGTCCTGCTGCACGGCGACACCCTCCACCTGCTGTTCAACCTGTACTGGCTGTGGGTGTTGGGCTCGCTGATCGAGATCGAGTGGGGCCCGACCCGCGCCTTGGGCGTGATCTTCCTGTTCGGGAGCGTCGCCGGGCTGGGCCAGTTTGCGTTCACCGCAGGCGGCATCGGGCTGTCCGGCTCGATCTACGGCCTGGTCGGGTTGCTCTGGGTGCTCGGTCAGCGTGACCCCCGGTTTTTCGGGGCGATTGACCGGCGGCTGCTCTATTTCTTCGCGATCTGGGGCGGACTGTGTGTGGTCCTCACTGCGGCGGGGCTATGGAACATCGCGAACGTGGCCCACGGGGGCGGGTTCCTGCTCGGGTTCCTGCTCGGGCGGGCGGTCAGCGAGCGGCCCGACCGGCGGCCGATGTACATCGCCCTGCTCGGGGTGACGGTGCTGTTCGCGTTCCTGGCGGCGACGATCTGGCGGCCGCTCCTGCTCGGCCGGCTCCCCTGGGCTTGACCTGCCCGTCATTCGAACACCGAGAAAAAGTGATCGAAGAACCGGTCCGGATCGACGTCCACCGCCACCTCGTGCGGGCCGGGTTCGCCGTCCGGCCGCCATAGTGTCCGGCCCCACAGGTCGGGGTCGGCGAGTTCGACCGATACCGTGCCCCGCTGGAATCGGCACAGCGAGTCGTCGAAAAGCACGGCCGCCGCCAGCGGGTCGTGGAACGTCACGTCGCCCTTCCCCTCGGCGAACCAGACCTCGGCGAACCGGCTCACGGTTGCGAGCAGGCCCGACCGGAACCGCTCCCGCACCTCGGCGGCGTCCATCCGGCATTGCGTGGTGACATCCAGCCCGACCGACCGGTGAACGAGCGGCCGCGCCCGGTACACAATGGCCGTCGCGTGCGGGTCGCCCAGTGCGTTCCACTCGCGCCGGCCGCGGCCCGGCGGCGGGTCGCCGAACAGGCCGCACATCATCGCCAGCCGGTCGAGCAGCGCGGGAATCTCGGGGTCGGCGGCGAACAGCAGCCCCACGTTCGTCAGCGGGCCGATGGCCAGCAGGGTCACCTCGCCCGGGTGCTCGCGGATGGTCCGGCGCAGGAACTCGACCGCCTCGCCCCGGGGAAAATCGGCGTCGTGCTCGAGCTCGCCCAGCGCCGCCGCCTGTTGGCACACCTTCTGGCCCTGCTCGATGACGAGCGGCGTGTCGGCCCCGGGGAAGATGGGGATGTCCGCGTCGGCCGCTTTGCACAGGGCGCTCGCCATCATCGCCCGCCTGTCCGCCTCGCCGGTCACCGTTGTGATCCCGAGCAGGCGGCACTCCGGCTGGGCCAGCAGGTACGCCAGGCAGACCGCGTCGTCGATGTCGGTCCCGATATCGGTATCCAAAAGTACTTTTCGCATCGTTGGTCTCCAATCGCTCTCGCTTACGGGTTCCAATCCGTCCCGCCTCAGCGGGCTGCCCGTCCGGATTCCCGGGCCTTACTCGTCGGTCGCCTCGGACGACCTCAGCATGTTGCTGACGGTCCAGGCCGGCGTCTCGCTGTCGCGGAGGCCGACGAACGAAATTTCCGCCAACCGGTCCAGGCCGGACCTCGCTCCCCCGGTACCCGGGGCGATCAGGTTGGGCCTCGAGATTCCGACCGCGCGCTCAATGATGTTGCGGCTCGTTTCGACGTTTGTGATCTTGTGGTATGGGACCGACCGTTCGACTTCGAGCAGGATGCCGCCGTGGAACACGCAGCGTCGGCTCGTGATGTAATAGGCATACGACCGGCGAAGGAACACGTGATAGACGGCGCTCAGGGCAAAGGTGACCGCCGCCACCGGGCAGCCGACGTAAACCCCCGGTAAGAGGTCCCCTGCAATTGACGATGTGATGAAAAGCACAAGGCCTCCGACGCCCAACGCAAGGGGCAGGCACCGGCTGATGAGCCACAGCACGATGAGGCCCCGGGCCGGCCGGAGTTCGAGAACCATCTTCTCGTCGGGATGGAGTCGCATCGGTGTCCTCCTCACGTTCTGTCCACGGTTTATGTCCCGCGCAGAAACTCGTCCGCCTTGCCGTACAGTCTATCCCGCCTTGTGAGCGGGTGCAATACCGCCCGACGACGAACCTGCCCTGTGTGAATAGCGGCGTCCGGCAAGTTGAAGCGAGTCGCCCTCACGGCTATAATCTCGATAATCAACCGATCAGAGGAAGGCCTATGGATACGAACACACACGTGGAAGAACTCCTGTCGAACGCGGTCCGGGCCTCGCGGGCGCTGGCCACCGCATCGACCGAATCGAAGAACCGGGCGCTGGAACTGATGGCGGACGGCCTGGTCGCCGGGGCGGAGGCGCTGCAAGAGGCGAACGCGGCCGACCTCGCGGCGGGCCGGGAGGCGGGCCTGTCGGAGGCGATGCTCGACCGGCTGACCCTGTCCGACAAGCGCATCCGGGGGATGGCCGACGGGCTGCGGGTGGTCGCCGACCTGCCCGATCCGGTCGGCGAGGCCATCGAATCCGTCGAGCGCCCGAACGGGCTGGCGATCGACCGGGTCCGGGTGCCCATCGGGGTGATCGTGATGATCTACGAGTCGCGGCCCAACGTGACCGCCGACGCGGCCGGCCTGTGCCTCAAGTCGGGCAACGCGGTGATCCTGCGCGGCGGCAAGGAGTCGCTGAAATCGAACCTCGCCATCCGCGACATTCTGTCCGACGCCCTGGTCGAGGCCGGGCTGCCCCGGCACGCGGTTCAACTGGTCGAGACCACCGACCGGGCGGCGGTCGATCTTCTGCTGGCGGCCGAGGGCCGGGTCAACCTGGTCATCCCCCGCGGGGGCGAGGGCCTGATCCGGGCCGTCGTCGAGAAGTCGAAGGTCCCGGTCATCAAGCACTACAAGGGGGTGTGCCACGTGTTCGTGGACGCCCGGGCGGACCTCGAGATGGCCGAGGCGATCACGTTGAACGCCAAGTGCCAGCGGCCCGGGGTGTGCAACGCGATGGAGACGCTGCTCGTGCACTCGAACGCCGCCGCCGAGTTCCTCCCCCGCGTCGTCCCCCCGCTCCGCGAGGAGGCGGTCGAGCTGCGCGGCTGTGAGAAGGCCCGGGCCATCGTGCCCGACCTGCACGCGGCGTCGGACGACGACTACTACGCCGAATATCTCGACCTCATTCTCGCCGTCCGCATCGTCGATTCGGTCTCCCAGGCGATCGACCACATCGCCCGGTACGGCTCGGGCCATACCGACGCAATCGTGACGGAGGACGAGGCGGCGGCAAGACGGTTCGTCGCCGAGGTCGATTCGGCGAGCGTGATGGTGAACGCATCGACCCGGTTCAGCGACGGCGGCGAGTACGGGATGGGGGCCGAGATCGGCATCTCGACCGACAAAATCCACGCTCGCGGCCCGATGGGCCTCCGCGAGCTCACCAGCTACAAGTTCGTCGTTCGCGGCGAGGGCCAGGTTCGGACGTAACCCCGGCCTGAGCGCCGGCTGTCATCCCGGCCGCTTTGCACCGGGTTTTCTGGTCCGCGCCCTTGAGCCGGACCGGGCGAGAAGCTAACATAACGGGGTTGGATTAAGAGAACTGTGCAGCGGCTGAGGAGCCGAATGTCGGACCAGGCAACCGAAGAGAAGAGCTCGAAGCTCACCATCCACCAGGCCGCGCTCCGCGCCCTGTCGGTCGGGCGCTGGATCATGGTGGCCTACAACGTCGTGGTGGTCCTCCTGGTGATTTTCGCGGCGACCGGTGTGCTGGCCGCGGCCGCTCGGTCGCCGGCATGGGCGATGGTCATTGCGGGCCTGGGGGCGGGGGTGCTCATCCTGACCGGCCTGGTCAACCTGCTCCTCGCCATCCTCTTCCGGCACGCCCATCCCGGCTGGTCGGACATGGGCCTCATCGGTCGCGTCCTGCTCACCGACATCCCGATCGTGGGCATCCACCTGTACAACCGGCGCCGCCGGGACTGGCTCGACCGGATGCCGTGACCGCCCGCCCGGGGCGCCCCCCGGAATCTCAGGCGAACATCCTGAACTCGAGATGAGGCGGCGGGGGATAGTCCTCCCGGACTCGCTGGCGGAGCTCCTCGTCGATGGGAACGCCCTCCCGGGCGGCCAGCCGCTTCTCCTGCAGTTCGAACCAGATGTCGGAGAGAGCCAGCTCGCCCTCCCGAATGTCGGGCACTTCGAACGGATCTTCGATCAACGCCCGAGCCCGGTCCAACTCGCCGGTCGCCAATGCCGCTCGGGCCTCGATCACCCGCATCCGCGGGTATTTCCTTACCGGTTCCGGCATCGTCGGGATGGCGTCCAGCACCTCGCGGGCCCGCCCCGCCCGGATCAGAGCGTCGAAGCTCTCGACCGCCAGGGTGGGCAGGTCGGGCCGCAGTTCGACCGCCCGCCGCATCAGGTCCGCCGCCTCGTCAAGCCGCTCCTCGTGTTCGGCGAGCACGGCCAGATTGCGGTAGGCCCAGGCGGAGGGTGTTTGGGCGATGGACGTCTCCCATTCCGCCTTCGCCGCGTCCGTATCGCCGTGATAACAGGCCATCACCCCCAGGTGCAGCCGGCCGGTCCAGTGATCGCTGTCGCTGGCGTCGACCGACCGCTGCAGCCGGTCGCGCCACTCGGGCTGGACCATCCATGCGCCGGGTTCTGAGGCGGGGTCGGCCTCGGGCAGCGCACCGGACTCCAGGAGTTCGAGCCACGGCGCCTGGGCGTCGCCCAGCGACTCGTCGTCGAACACCAGCGCGTCGGAACAGAACGGCCGCTCGCCGTCCGCCCGCCGCCGTCTGTGTTCGAGCGCCCCCCAGCCCGAACCGCGATGGAGCACCGCGTCGGGCGGTCGGAGTGCATCCGCCTCGGTCGCCTCGAGCCGTTCGGCCAGTTCTTCGGCGGTGGCTATCTCGTCGAGCCGCGCTCTTACCTCCCGGACGGCCGCCTGCCAGTCTTTGCCGTGTACGGTCTCCGGGTCCGTCTCGATGCGGGTGTACGCCTCGAGCCAGGACCATTCGGCACCCGGCGGCATCGGGAGGGCCTGTGCCTGGGTCAGTGCCAGGCCGGCCTGGATTTCGATATACGGCGGGCCGCCGGGCGAGAGCCACTGCTGCCATTGTCGCCCGCCGGGCCGGACCCCCCACCGGAACAGCTTGCGTCCTTTGAGGCGGGGCGTGGACATCTGTGCCGGGCCGCGCCCGCGGGTGTCCAGCGAGCTGATCCACGGGCGTTCGTGTTCGGCCACCTCGTAGAACGAGTCGGCGGCCGAGGCCGGCCGCGTGGGATAGGTCAGGTCGTGCCCCTCGTGGACCGGGATGCCCCTTCGGCGGACCGACCCGTCGTAGCGGAACAGGATGCTGCTCGTGGCGGGTACGACGACCCGTCCGCCCTCGGTTTCCCGGGCGGCGATGTTCGACCACCAGTACATCGGGACCTCGCTGTCGTGCGGGTTGACGATCCGCATCCGGGCCAGCAGGCAGGGCGAGCCGTCGGGCAGCGAGAAGTCCATCTGGTAGGCGATTCGTCGGACCCGCTCGAACTCGTAGAGCCGCAGGATCGGCTCGCCGTTCGTTCCCGTCACCGCCGCCGCCCACATCGGCGAGCAGGTCAGCGGGGTGTGCCCGCGGATGCCGCAGTTCCACTCGACCCCGCCGCTGAACCACATGTGGACGGTGCCCAGGTTTGCCGGCTGAAGCACGGGGTTGGTGTAAAGCAGTTCGGTGCCCGTCGTCTTGTGGAACAGCGACCAGAGCCGGCCGCCGAGGTCGAGCAGGAACGTGGCCCGCAGCAGGCCGTTCTCCAGCACGGCCGTCCGGTGCCGCCCGGGCGCCCGCTCTCTCGAATAGCCGTACCACCGGTGGTAGGGCAGGCAGCCGGGGACGTGGCCGTATTGGACGTAGCGGGCCTGTTCGTCGTCGAACGAGCTCTCCA
>PUPC01000112.1 GCA_003553185.1 Planctomycetota bacterium
CCCCAGTCGGTCTCGACGCCCGCCCGGGCCGCCGAGCTCGAGGACCTGTTCACCTCGGAGGACGTGAAGCGGCTCAAGCTGTCGGTGTTGACCAGTGCCGATTCGCAGGAGCGGATCACCGCGATCCGGAGGATGGTCCTGGCCCCGGGGACCGTCGGCGAGAAGGGAGCGGTCCTGCTCGGGGCGCTGACCGACCGGGACCCCGAGGTCCGGCTCGAGGCGATCAAGGCGCTGGTCCCGCTCGGCCTCAACCCCGACATCGCCCGCGAGGCACGGCTGCTCGTGACCGGGAGTGACCGCCAGCAGGAGGGGGCGGCCGAACGCTTGGGCCGGCTCGCCGCCGATTCCCGGCCCGGCGAGGTCAGCGTGCTGCTCACCCTGATCGCGGGGACGCTGACCGGGGAGGTCTCCGACGATGTCCGGCGGGCGCTCATCGAGTCGGTCGGCCCCGCCGCCCCGGTGCTCGCCGAGAACCCCGACCAACTGGCGGGCGCCGTTTCGCTGCTCGGCGAACAGTTGACCGATCGGCCGGTGGTGCTGGCCCGACCGGTCCGGCGAGTGCTCGCCCGGCTGGGACACGAGGCGCCCGACATGACAAGCGCGGCGCTCGAGGCCGAGATCGACCGGGTGCCCGAGGCCGAGGCCCGCCGCGTCCTGCTCGGCGCGTTCGGCACACTCTCCGTGCCCGCGTCGAACAGGCCCGACCTCGCCCGGCGGATGACGGAAGAGATTCTGTCCGCCCCGGAGCCCGAGACCGACTGCATCGCCATCGCCAACTGCCTCATCCGGTGGGGCCACACCGTCGCCGACGTGCTGCTCGATACACTCGCCGAAGCCCGCAGGCAACAGCGGATTTTCCTCGCCCGCATCCTCGACCAGATCGCCGGGCGGATGGACTGCCCGGACGACATCCGCGAGCGGATCGCACGGGCGTTTCTCGACCTTCTGAAGACCGGTGCCCGGACGACCCAGGCGGCTCTGCTCGACTGCGAGGCACTGTCCGACCGGCGATTGCCGGAGCCGCTCAAGTCGGAGATCGCGGCCGAACTGATCCAGCACGTACACGAGTTCGGCGGGCCACGCAGTGTGGGCGTGATCGAGGATATGATCGGAAAGCTGGGGCCGGCCGCCATCGGACCGATGCTCGAGGCGGCGACCGAAGGGGTCCGGGACCGCGAGCGGAACACGGCGGCCCGCATGCTGGGCGAGTTGATCGCCCAACTGCCCGCCGCAGCCCGGGACCAGGAGGCCCTCGCCGTTCGTATCCTGGAGCGCTGTGTCCGGCTGCTCGACGGCGATTTTCCGGACAAGGACGTGCTGGCGGCGAGCATCGGCCGGATGTGCACCAGCCAGGCGATGCCCGCCGACACGGTGCGGAGGGTGGCCCGCGGGCTGCAGGTCCGGGTGGGCAAGGAGCCCTATTCGTTCGGCCTGCTCGAGGGGCTGGGCCTGCTGGCCTCGAGCCGGGATGTCGAGCTGGCCACCCGCGTCGACGTGGCCGAGGCGCTGCTGCGGCTGCTCGAAGTCGATCTGCCCGAGATGCAGTCGAAACGGTTCACCGGCGGCGAGAAGACGATTTTCATCGCCGGAAACGAGGCGGCCGCGTACACCGACATGATCCCGATCCTGCTCGACGGCATCCGCAACGTGTGTACGCACACCGAGTCGGTCACTCTGCGCGCCCGGCTGGTCGATGCCCTGATCAAGAAGTGGCGCGAGGCATCGAGCTGGCGGCTCGTCTGGGGGCCGGGCAACACCCTCAAGCTGGCCGAGGTACTGGCCGCCATCGCCGTGGACCCCGGCACCGACCGGCCCGCCCGCGAGAAGATCGCCGCGGCCCTGGTCGAAACCGCCGATGTCCTGCCGGTGATCCGGGTACTCCGTCCGCTGCTCGACCGGGACCAGGACTCGGACCGGATGGGCGAACTGGCCGGCCGCGTCGCCGACGACCTGCTGGCACGGATGGCCCGGGGGAGTGGCGACCGGATCGAGCTGGACGCCGCCGTCACCGGATGCCTGGCGACCATCGCCGCACGACGACGCCTGGGCCCCGACGAGCAGGCGGCGAAGCGGCGAGCAGCCATCATCGGCGTCCTGTACAAAGCTCTCCGCAACGGCGCCCCCGGGGCCAGAGACGCCCTGCAGAAGCTCGCCGACTCGGATGCCCTGCCCGAAGAGACACGATCGGAAATCCATGCCCGACTCGCCCGAAGCTGACGTCCCGCCCGAATGCCTCGACGGCGTCGCGGCAGTCTATGCGGAGCTCGAGGCCGAGCTCGACCGCCTCGGTCATGCCTGCCGGGCGTGCGGGGACTGCTGCGACCTGGCCGGGCACGGGTTCCGGCTCTACCTCAGCACCCTCGAGTTGGCGTTTCTGCTGGACCGCGAGGGGATCGACCACCTGCCGCAGGGGGCGGCCGGCCGGTGTGGATTCCAGGCCGACGGCCAATGCACTGTCCACCGGCATCGCCCGCTGGGCTGCCGCACGTATTTCTGTGACGCCGAGCACGAGACGCTCTCCCCGCTCTACGAGTCTGCGCTGCGAAAGCTGCGCCGGTTGGCCGAGCAGTACGGCTGCCCGTGGAACTATAGCCAGAAGTATCCGCCGGAGGGCGAGTAAGCCGTGAGGGAGACAGCGGCGGCCCGGAGGGTCGGCCGTCGGGTTACAGGTCCCGGAGGGTGTTGGCCGGGTCGATGTGGCTGGCGACGAAGACGCCCGCCAAGCTGGGGAGCATGGTGACCACCAGAGCGACCAGTATCGCCAGTCCGTAGGTCGCCCACGACCCGATGAGAGCGGTGCCCGGCGGACCCCATTGCGCCGCGGTGATGCTGCCCAGCGCGGCCCCGATCACCCCGCCGGCGAGTGCGAGAATGAACATCTTCTCCAGGAACATGATGTTGAGGTGCTTCGGTCGGGCGGCGATGGCCAGCATGACCCCCATTTCCTTGTGGCGCTGCCTCACGTTGAGGACGGCATAACCGCCCACGACCAGCGCCCCGAAGATGAGGATGCCCAGCGCGACCAGTTCCATCCGTTGGGAGCGGCTGAGGAGGGCCTGGTGTCGGGCTCGGGCCTCTCCTCGCATCGCATACACCGCCAAGCCCGGGTTTTCCAATCCTTCCGCCCGTCTCTTGAGTGGCTCGAGCAACTCGGCGATGGCATCCCGTTCGGCCCCCGCAGCAGCGGCCGCGGCGAGCCCGTCGTCGGGCGCGTCTCCGTAGCGGTCGGCTTCCCCGGGGGCCAGTGCAAGCACACCCTCGACCACGTTTATCACCGTCTGGGTACTGTCGCCGTCGGGCTCGGTCAGCCCATAGAGCCGCCGTGCCACGTCGAGGTCCACGAACACCATGTAGTCCTTGATGGTCCCGGTCCGGTCTCGGGTTCTTCTGACGCGGACCTGTGCCGGGCCGCCGGCTTGTCGGCGATCGCCCGGTCCGCGCCGGAGGTGCGGGGGCAGCCCGGTCGGTTCCCGGACAGCCGGCTGGGCGTCGGGCCCCTGGTAGGGGATGACGAGCATGTTGCCGACGAGGTGGTCTTCCAGCTTTTCGGCGGCGGTGCTGCCCAGTTCAGCGGCTCCTTCCGAGATGCGTGGTTCCACGACGGAGGTCTCGCCCACCTCGGGGCCAACGCCGCACAGGACCAGTTCCACCCAATAGGCGGGGTCGTCCGGGTGGTCCGGATGGGTGAACGTGACTTTTCGCTGGTAGAAAGTCTGGGCCCGCTCCAACACGGGCGGGTCGGTCCGTACTGTAACGGCGGCGTGTGGCTGCGGGAAGTGGTTCTCGCCCACGTTGCCGCTGAGATAATCGGCGAGTGTGAGGTCTTCGTGGAGAAGAACCACGTTGGTACTCATCCCGTCCATCGCCCGCTGCAGTTCGTCCATCGAGCTCTGCCGCACGCGGTATATGAAAACGATTGTGCCGACGCAGAGAACGACCGCTCCCAGGATCACCAGGGAGGTGGCCCATCGATGCCGGATTTCCTTCAGTACGATGTGGCGGATTCGCATCGGTTAACTCAGCTCTTTGCTATCGCTCGGGGCGACGGTTTTTCCCTGCCGGATTTGGACGATCCGGTCGGCCACCTGGCCCAGCCGGTCGTCGTGGGTGACGAGCACCACGGCGATGCCTTCGGCCTTGAAGGTCTGGAGATAGTCGATGACCAGGGAGGCGGTGTCGGCGTCCAGGTTGGCCGTCGGTTCGTCGGCGAGGATAAGGGCGGGCCGGTTGACCAGGGCCCTGGCGAGGGCCACCCGCTGCATCTCGCCCACGCTCAGCTTCGATGCCTTCTGGTCCTTCCGCTGCTCCAGGCCCACTGTCTGCAGGCAGTCTTCCGCCATCTCGCGCTGGCTGCGGGCGTTCATCCCGGTGGTGATCAGGGGCAGCATCACGTTTTCGGCGGCGGTCAGGTACGGGATGAGGTGGAAGGTCTGGAACATAAAGCCGCAGTATTTCAGCCGCATCGCCGTGCGGGCGGGGGCGCCGACATCATAGAACGAGGCCCCGTCGATGAGCACCTTTCCCGACGTGGGGGTGAGCAGGCCGCCCATGGTGAGCAGCAGCGAGGTTTTCCCGCTGCCGCTCGGCCCGACGATGGCGACGAACTCGCCGCGATTCACGCGGAGGTCCACGCCGTCGAGGGCTCGGATTGCCTGGCGGTTGTGGCCGTACACTTTCGAGACGTTCTGGACATCGAGCATCGGGTTATAGCTCCCGTAAGGTTTCTGCGGGGTCCGTCCGCGAGGTGAGCCACACGCCCACCAGCCCGGGCACGGCGGTCAACACCATTGCCAGACCAACCGCGAGGGCGTACATCTGCCACCCGGTGTAAGCGAGCAGATAGGGCCGCATCGCCCCGATGATCCGGTTGACGAACGGAAGGTCGAACCGCCGGAGCAGAATGTCGGCGACCCAGCAGCCGACGATCCCGCCGACGAGGCCAAGCAGCAGCATCTTCTGGAGCACGGCCCAGGCAACATGGCGGGGCCGAGCGGCGATGGCGAGCAGGACGCCGGCCTCCTGACGGCGCTCGTGGGCATTGAGTACCGAATACCCGCCCATGAGCATCACACCGAAGAGGAGAATGACGACGCTCACAATGTTTGCATCGCGCTCGGTGCCGAGCCGGGCGGCGGATCGGGCCTCGGCGATGGCCTGGAAATGGCGGACTCGAACCGGCCGGTCGCGCTCGTCGCGAAGGTAGGCCTCCATCCGCTGGGCGAGGATGGGCAGGAACTGGGGCGCACACAGGCAGCTTACCGCCTCGACGACGTCAACCACGTCCTCTTCTACGCCGAAGATCTCGCGGGCGGTCGCGATGTTAATGAGGACCCGGTAGTCCTCGATGGTCCCGGTCTCCCGCCTGACCTCTCGGACGGTGAAGGAGGGGACGTTTTCCAGCGATTCGCCGGCGTGTCGCCAACGCCCGTCCAGGGTATCGCCCTCGCCCAGCCCGAGGAGCCGTGCGGCCTGGTAGCCGAGTTCGGTCTCGCCGTCCGGGATGGGCCGCTGTGCGTCTTCTGTGACGGCCGGCGGGGCGGCATGATCGATCTTGACGAGGATGCCCGACATCACGAGCCGATGGCCGTCGATGGTGACCGGCCGCTGGAAGCTGCCCTGGAAGTGGCGGGCGAGAATCTGGGGCTCGTGCACGTGCATCGCGAAGTGGGCGACCGATTCGAGGTCTTCCTCGTAGAGAGTGGTGGTCGCGCCCGAAAAGTCGGCCAGCCAATACTCGTGCTCCTCGACGCCCTCGGGCAGGATCACCAGGTTCTTGCCCATCTCCAGCATGGCCAGCCGCATTTCGTTCAGGGCGCCCAGCGACAGACGCTGGATACCCACGACCATGGTGATGGAGAGTATGACGCCAAGCAGGATGACGGCGGCGCTGCCTTTACGGTGCCAGAG
>PUPC01000254.1 GCA_003553185.1 Planctomycetota bacterium
GCAGGCCATCGCTTCCATAATGGGCAGCCCCAGCGCCTCGCGGAGTGACGGGACCACGAGCACGTCGAGAGCCCGGAGGACCTGAATCTGGTCGACCGGATGCCGCACGAGCGTTACCTGAGCCGTCAGGTTGAGGTCCGTTATCAGGTTCTTCAACAGCTTGCGGTCGGGACCCTCGCCGCTGATCACGTAGAGCCCCCGGCGCCCGCGGACCGACAGCAGGTGGGCCATCCCCAGGAACTGTTCCTGCCCCTGGCTGGCGACCAGGCGGCCGATCATGCCGATGACGGGGACGGCCGAATCGGTCATGCCCGGCTCTCGGGTGGGATACATCGAGGCGTCGACCCCGCCGGGCACCACCCGGATCAGGTCGCGCGGGATATGGTGGCGGTTGACCAGGTCGACGCGGATCGCCTCGCTCGCCGCGGTGACACCGCGGAGGAACCGCCTCGATTGGGAGACCGACCGGCCGGGGTCGACCAGGTCGCCGATGGAAAGGACATACGGCTTTCGAACCCGGCGGACGAGCCGGGCTGCCAGGTGGGCGAGTTCCCAGCCCTGTGCGTGGATCAGGTCCGGGTCGAACTCGCTGGTCCGCTTGACCAGGCGGTCCAAGCTCATGTACCCGCGCAGGTTGTGGCCCAGGGCACGGGAGAGCCAGACCGGGGGGTTGTCGGGGTCGTCGGCGACCGGATTGTTCGGATAGACCTGGCCGATCGAGCCGCTGCGGGCGACCAGCACCGTGTTGTAACCGAACCGCCTCAACTGGCGGGTGAGGGCGACCATCGCCCGGCATGCGGCGTTTGGTTCGAGCCGACCGCAGAGAAAAAGGACCCGTCGCGGGCCGACCGCTTGCCCTTCCGTCCCGTTCCTGTCATCGGCGGCCATTTGATCCCCTCGATTCGAGCACTTGGCGATAGACGGCGAGCGTCCCGTCCACCATGCTGTCCGGCGAGAACCGCTCCCGGACCCGCTCCGGCCCGAGTTGCACTATTCTTGCGCGAAGCTCGGCGTCGCGCAAGGCCCGGACCAGGGCTTCGGTCAACGGCCGTGGGTCGCCCGCCCCCACCACCAGGCCGGTCTCGCCGTGGTCCACGATCTCGGGCAGGCCGCCCGCATCGGTCACGACCGCCGGGGTGCCCGCGGCCAGGGCCTCGACGACTGCCGTCCCCAGCCCTTCCGCCACGGAGGAGGACACGAACAGATCGAAGAAGCGAAGCAGTTCGGGGATGTCTTCGCGCCAGCCGACGAACTGCAGGGAGTCCGGCCCGAGGCCCAGCCGCGCCGCCCGCTGCTCCAGGTCCTCTCTCGACTCCCCGTCGCCCACCAGCAGGAACCGGGCGTCCGGCTCTTCGGCGAGCACGCCGGGGACGGCATCGATGAGGTGTTCGTACCCTTTCGGCGGGGCCAGGGCGCCCACCGAGCCGATGACGTTGGCGTCGGCGGGGATGTCGAACTCGCGGCGATATTCCGCGGACCGGTCGTCGGCGCGGGCGAATCGCTCAACATCGACGCATGACCGCACCACGGCGACTCGGTCTGCCTGAACTCCGCCCTCGACCAGCGTCTGCTTCACCGCCTCGGAGATGGCGATATAGCGGTCAACCCCGCGGCGATACTTGCTCCGGCGCAGGCGGCTCCGGCTGATCGGTGAGACGACTCGACGGGAGACGACCCGGGCTTTCATACCGGCGAGCGTGGCCGCCTGTACGCCCAGGGTGTGCGCCCGACCGGTGTGCATGTGCAGCAGGTCGTATGCCCCCCGGCGAAGCAGCAGGGTCAGGCGGACCAGCGCGATCGGATCGAACTCGTGGCGGAACCTGACCGGATGCACCGTGAGGCCCGCCTCTCCGGCCCGCCGGGCCAGCTCGCCCTCCGGCTGGACCGCCAGCTCGGCCACGTGCCCCCGACCGACGAGGCCGTGTGCCAGCGCCAGCACCTGGCGCTCGCCGCCCCGGAAGGTCTGTTCGGTGTTGACGTGCAGAACCCGAATGGAATCGGTCATCAGGTCTCCTGCCTGGCGCGTGGCCCGTGCAGTGGCTTTCCGTCCGTCGGCGGCTTGCCGCACGGCCGGCCCCGGTCCGCCTTTTCGGCGATGGCCCTCATTCGCTGAGTGGTGAGGCCCCGGCCGGCCTCATCTCGCCGAACAGAGCGGCCGCAGCGGCATCAGCGCTAGGCGGCATGCCCGAGTACGTGACCAGAAGCGTCCCGGCCTCGGGGAGGAACCGGTCGTCGTAAATGTTGTTCGAGACCACGGCCACCCGCCGGCCCGCCTCGATCAGCGCCCGGATCGTCCGGTGACTGGTGGCCGGCCCGCGCCAGACCAGGTTGCCGGCAACGACCACGTCGAACTGCGCCGCCCGGGCTACCGCGTGCCGGATGCTCTCCTCGGTCTCGGGCACCTCGAACTCGACCAGGGCGGTCCGAGGCGCCCGGTCACGGATCGCGTGGTACAACCGAACGGGCGAACAGCCGGCGTCGTTGCCCTTCTCGTGATATAGTGTGTGGATGGGCAGCAGCACCATTACCTCCATCGTCGTCGACAGCGGCAGCAGCCGGGCGGAATCCCGCACCAGGGTCAGGCATTGTTCGGCGGCCGCGTCCGCCGCCTCGGCCGGCGGCGGCGACCCGCAGATCGAGTCGGCCATCTCGGGCCGGACGTAGCGGTCGGCGAACAGGCCGTACCGGTGCTTCATCCCGAGGATGCGGCGGACGGACGCATCGAGTTGCTCCTCCGGAATCCGCCCGTCTCGGACGGCCCGCTTGATCGCCTCGTGCGCCTCGAACGGGGTGTCGTCGCACTCCTTGACCAGGACGAGGTCGTTCCCGGCTGCGAGGGCGCGGGCACATCCCTCCGGCTCCGGGCAGAACGCCTTCAGGCCCTCCATCCCCATCGAGTCGGTGGTGATGACGCCGTCGAAGCCCAGTTCGTCCCGCAGCAGCCCGGTGACGATGTCCCGGGAGATCGACGCGGGCGTCCCCGTCGGGTCGAGTGCCTCGTAGGCGTTGTGCGCGGTCATCACCGCCGGCAGCCCCTTCGAGATCAGCTCCCGGTAGGGCATCAGTTCGACCGCGTCGAGCCGCTCACGGGGGGCCTTGAGGACGGGCAGCGTGTAGTGGGCATCCTCCTCGCTGTCGCCCCGGCCGGGGAAGTGTTTGCCGGTCGCGATGATGCCGCCCTCTCGCAGACCCTCCATCATCGCCTCGCCGTACTCGGCGCAGAGCCGTGGCGAGTTCGAGAAGCTGCGGCATCCGATCTCCGGGTTCTTCGGGTTCAGGTTTACGTCGAGGACCGGCGAGTGGATCATGTGTACGCCGATGGCCCGGAGCTGGCGGGCCGCCTCGCGGGCGCATCGCCGGGCCAGTTCGACCGAGCCGGTCGCCGTCAGGCCCATCTGGCTGGGGAACAGTGCCAGCCCCCGGAGGATATCGACCGAGAAGTCGCCCTCCTGATCGGTCACCATATGCAGGGGGAGCCCCAACGGCCGGTCCGCCGCGACCGCCTGCAGATCGTTCAGCGTCTCGGCGTACTGGCCCGGCGTGCAGTAGGGAGCCGGCCCCCGTACCAGGTCGGGGTTTCCCGCGGTGGTGACGTGCGGGGTGATCCTCAGACCGCCGCAGTGCAGCGTCTCGATCCGATCGACCACCTTGTCGGTCAACTCGGTCCCGTAGAAGGCGAGCGTCATGCACTGGCCGACCTTCTGGTCGAGCGTCATCTGTTCGATCATCCGGTCGATCTCGTCCGGGGACCGGGCTGGTTCTGCATCGGATCGCGCGCTCATTCTGCTTCCTCGCTGATGATGAATTCCCAAGGGGATTCTAAACTGCAGCGGTGCGCTGTCAAGCAACTTGGGCGAACGCCGTTTCTCCGGATCGAGTAAACCACCTGCGTCCCCGCAAAATCGAAAGTGTATCTTCAGGCATCCGCTCCGGCTGCCGAGCAGTGTGCCGCGCGGAGGTGGATGCTTGCCGCCGACGGGGCGACCTGATAGCATGGCGATTGGTCGAACCAGCTCGAGGACGAAGCCCATAATGCGTCGAACCATTACCAATTTCCCCCTTGCATTCCGGGCATGCCTGGCCGCACCCGTCGCCTGCCTGCTGATTCTTGCCGCGGCCCTGGTCGGTTGCGGGGGGGAAGGCGACGGCCCGCCGCCGATGCCCGTCCGGCTGGACGCGGAACACGGAACCTATCGCATCGTCAACGGCGTCCCCGTCCTCACCCTCTGGGGCACGCCTGCCGAGCGCGGCTACACCCACGGCAAGCTGCTTGCTCCCCAGATCGTGGAGATGGTCGACGTCATCGCGAGCACCCGGCTTTTGATATGGGACAAGAAGGATTACGACGCGGTCATCCTGCCGCTGATGGACCGGTTCGGGTTCGCCGAGGACTTCGATGCCGAGCTTCGGGGGATGCTCGACGGGATCGAGGCCGCACTCGGCGAGACACCGACGCTGAAGCGAATCGGCCGGCCGCTCAAGCTGGCCGACCTGCAGGCGCTGAACACGGTCGGTGACTGGTATCGCCAGGCCTGCTCGTCGTTCGCCGCCTGGGGCGAACGAGCAAAGGACGGCCACGTGTGGGTCGGCCGCAACTTCGATTTCATGCCTTCTAGAACGTTCTACAACTACCAGCTCATCATCGTCCACCGGGCGCATGGCGAAAACAAGGCCTGGGCGACGGTAGCCGCCCCCGGGATGATCGGCTGCATCACCGGGATGAACGAGGACGGAGTGTTCGCCGCCGTCCACGACGTCTTCCTCGACCTTCGGCGCCTGGAAAGGGGCTATGCGCCCAGACTCCTGACCATGCGACGCCTGATGGAGCGATGCGGGGCATACGACCTCGAGGCCCAGGCGCGGCCTATACTCGAGGCCCGAATGCAGATGTTCGACAACGCGATCCTGCTCGCCGCACCGGTCACCGACGGCACCCACCCGGCACTGGTTTTCGAGTATAACAACGACTACTCGAAGGACATGGGTGTGACCGTCCGAACGGTCGAGGACAATTCGGAGCGGCTTGGCCGCCAGGCGATCATCTGCACCAACCACTTCCGGAAACGGGAATCGTCACGTCTGACCGCGACCCGGTACCGGTATCCGGTAATGAAGCAGATGCTCCTGCACCAGACACAGCGGGGCCGGGGGATTGATTTCCCCGCGGCACGCCGCGTGATGGGCTCGGCCCGACTGCCCATCACCATACATACAGTGGTCGCCGACCTGAACTCGTTCGATTTATGGTACGCCTCGGGAAAATACCTCAGCCCGCCAACCGCGAACGACTTTGTCAAGCTCCCCGTGCGCGACTGGCTGCACCCCGACCCGGGACCTTGAAATCGACCAGAACTGTGCCGAGCGGACCCGGGAGAAAAAAGGGCCCCGCCACCGAACCCCTCGTGGCTCTGGGAGGGAGAGAGCGAGTGGACCGGCCGACGGGGCTGATTGTTCCGCGAGTGCCCCTCCCGGACGCACCCGCGCAATGTCTTGACGGAACGGGTGACCGCCGGCTGCCCGGCCCGCCAAAAGGAGTATCGGAACGGCCCGGGCCGGTGTTAGCCGTCTCACACAAAATGTCGGCGGGTTTCCGACGGCGAAATGCCCTTCCCGCCCGGCGCTTGCAACCACCGGGTGACCCGGAGTACAATCAATAGAATGAACGAATGACCCCGAGGAGGACAGGATGCCAGTTCCGACAATCGAGTGGATCGGAGGCGTGGGCGGGCACGCGCGCCTGCTGGACCAGACCAAGCTGCCCGTCGAGCGGCTTTTTATCGACTGCAAGGACGCCGAGACGATGTGGGAGGCGATCCGCTCCCTCCGCGTGCGCGGGGCACCGGCGATCGGTATCGCAGCGGCGATGGGC
>PUPC01000220.1 GCA_003553185.1 Planctomycetota bacterium
AGCAAGGGCTATGGGTTCGTCACGTCGGATGAGGGTGGAGATTATTTCATCCACCACAACGACATCCTGGGCGAGGGGTACAAGACCCTGGCCGAGGGAGAGGCCGTGGAGTTCGAGGCCGTTCAGGCAGAGAAGGGCCCGCGCGCGACCAACGTGCGAAGACTCGAGGGGTAGACTTTCTACCTGACGAATCAGCGCCGCTCGATTACGGGCGGCGCTTTTTTTATGCCCCGCCACAATCGGGCATGCCTGACACTACGTCCTCCGTTGGCGGAAGAACCGCCCGGAGGTGGGACAGCGGCTCGGTCAGCGAATGGCCGTAAGCCGTGGCCCGGCGGTTGTGGCCTTGCAGGCAATCCATTATGATGATGTTCGTACAACGGACGCCGGCAGTCGAGGCGACCGTTGAGCGATGGCGTGTGGTCGAGCGGGTTCTGAAAGCAGCCGGCTCCGAGCAGGTCGTTCGCTCTGGGACGCGGTAAGTCGTCCCGTATGCAACCCGGACTCGTTGACAGTGGGCGGTCGAAGGCGCCGCCGGGCGAGTTCCCGCTAGTGTGACTCCTGAACAGGAGCAGCTATGACCACCGCAGCAGAGGGCAGCACAGTCAAGGTACATTACACAGGCAAGCTGGAGGACGGGAAGGTGTTCGACTCGTCGCTCGAACGCGAGCCGCTCGAGTTCCAGATCGGTTCCAAAACGGTCATCCCCGCCTTTGAAAAGGCCGTCGTCGGAATGGAACAGGGCGACACCAAGAGCGTGACGATCTCGCCGGAAGATGGCTACGGCGTGCGCGACGAGGATCAGGTCGTTGACGTGCCGAGAGAGAACTTCCCGGACGACGTCGATCCGGAGGTCGGCAAGCAGCTCCAGGTTCGCTCGGATGAGCGTCCGTGGCAGGTCGTCACGATCACCGACGTGTCCGACGACACCGTCGAAATCGATGCCAACCATCCGCTCGCCGGGCATACGCTCACGTTCGACATCCAGCTCGTCGAGGTGGCGTAAGGGAAACAAGCCGGGGCGTCTGTACGCTCCGGACCGCACACGGCCGGTTCACGGCCGTGATGAGGGACCGAGGATGGCCCGACCCCAACAATCGACACCGGATGAGCGCGGTCATTTCGGGCCGTACGGCGGGATGTTCGTCCCCGAGACTCTGATGCCCGCACTACTTGAGCTCGGACGCGAGTTCCAGGCCGCCCGCCAGGACCCGGCGTTCCGCGACGAACTCGACGGATACCTCGCCGAGTACGCCGGCCGGCCGACCCCGCTGTACTTCGCCGCTCGGCTCTCCGAGGTTGTCGAGAGCCGGGTATATCTCAAGCGCGAAGACCTGCTGCACACCGGCGCCCACAAGATCAACAACACCCTCGGCCAAGCTCTCCTCGCCCGGCGGATGGGCAAGAAGCGGATCATCGCCGAGACCGGAGCCGGCCAGCACGGCGTCGCCACCGCCACGGCCGCCGCCGTGTTCGGCATGGAATGCGTCGTCTACATGGGCAGCGAAGACATGGAGCGTCAGGCGCTTAATGTCTTCCGGATGAGGCAGCTGGGGGCTGAGGTCCGCGAGGTCACGCACGGCTCGCGGACGCTGAAGGACGCCATCACCGAGGCAATGCGCGATTATGTGACAAACGTGCGGACCACCAACTACGTGCTGGGTTCCATCCTCGGCCCGCACCCGTATCCCTTGATCGTGCGCGAGTTTCAATCGGTCATCGGCCGCGAGGCACGCGAGCAGATCGTGGCCAGGGAAAGGCGGCAGCCCGACCTGTTGCTCGCCTGTGTCGGTGGCGGCAGCAACTCGATCGGTCTGTTCCACCCTTTTCTCGGCGACGAATCGGTCGACATGCTGGGCGTCGAGGCGGGGGGGCTTGGCGACGGGCTGGGCCGGCACGCCGCCAGGTTCCTCGGCGGCACGCTGGGCGTCCTGCACGGCGACCGGACGCTCGTGCTGCAGGACGCGTCCGGCCAGATCGCCCGCACCCACTCGATATCGGCCGGGCTCGACTACGCCGCCGTCGGCCCCGAACTGGTCCACCTCCGCGATCAGGGCCGGGTTCGTTTTACCACGGTCAGCGATGACGAAGCCCTCGACGCATTCTCGCGGCTGAGCAAACTCGAAGGGATTATCCCAGCCCTCGAGAGCGCCCACGCCGTCGCCCAACTGCTGAAGATGGCGGGCGAACTGCCCGAGATCGTCATCATCAACCTGTCCGGCCGCGGCGACAAGGACGTCCAGGCCGTCGCAAAACACCTTGGCGAGGAACTGCACTAGAAAACGTGAATCGGATCGACAGGACATTCGCCGAACTCAAGGAACAGGGCAGGGCGGCGTTCAGCGTCTATCTGTGCGCGGGCGATCCCGACCTCGAGACCACCCGCGACCTGGTCGTCTCGTTCGACAAGGCGGGGGTGGACTTCGTCGAGCTGGGGATGCCGTTCAGCGACCCGATCGCCGACGGACCGGTCATCCAGGCGGCGGGGCAGAGGTCGCTCGACCGGGGCACCAAGCTCGCCGACGTGTTGGATATCGCGGCTCAAATTCGCGAGCAGTCCGATATCCCCATCGTCCTGATGACCTACTACAACATCATCCATCGGTTCGGGCTTGACAATCTGGCCCGGGAGGCGACACGTGTCGGCATCGACGGGCTGATCATCGCCGACCTGATCCCCGAGGAAGCGGACGACTTGCTGGCGGTCGCCCGCCCGGCCGACCTCGCCACGGTGTTCTTCGTCGCCCCGACCAGCACCGACGATCGGATCAAGCTGGCCGAGGAGACATCGACCGGGTTTATCTACTGCGTGTCGGTGACCGGCATCACCGGTGCCCGCGACGCGCTGCCGCCCGATCTGCGCGACCATCTGCGGCGAGTCCGGGCGTTGACCACAAAGCCGCTGGTCGTCGGGTTCGGCGTGTCCCGCCCCGAGCATGTGCAGGCGCTGTCCGATGTCGCCGACGGGATCATCGTCGGAAGCGCCGTGGTCCGGCAGATCGAGCAGGCATCGAATCTGCCTCGCGAGCAGCTCGTCGAGCAGGTCGCCGCCTTCGCCGGCGAGCTTGCCGCCGCCACGCGATGAGCCACGCCCATAAGACGGGAGAATCCTGATGGCCATCGTTTGCAGTCGTTGCGGCAGAGAATACGACGTGACCCTTTTCCAGTTCGGCCGGACCGTGCGCTGCGAATGCGGCAAGACCGTTCGAAGGGAATCCCGGATGACCATCGGCGAAGACGGGCGCAAGCCGGAACAGGCGGGCGTTGGTTATCTGACACCGGCCGGCGAAACCGATCTCTTCCTCTATGTTGTGCGGCACGGGAACACGGCGTGGAACCGGGCCGGGCGGATCCAGGGGCAGATCGACGTAGAGCTCAGCGATGTGGGCTTCTCGGAGGCAAAACGCCTCGCCGATGCGCTGGCCTCCATACACTTCGAAGCGGCATATTCGAGCGACCTGCGGAGGTGTATGCAGACGGCCGAGATCGTGCTCGAAGGTCGCGTCGTCCCGCTGACCACCACCGCCGCACTCCGCGAGGAAGATTTCGGGGCCTGGACGGGCAAGTCTTATGCCGAGATCGCCCGGCTCTGGCCCGACCAATGGAAGGCCCGTGAGCGGGACCGCCTCCACGCCCGGCCGGAGGGCGGCGAATCGCTCGGCGACCTCGAACAAAGGGTCATGCCCTGCTTCGAGAAGATCGCCGAAGACCATCCCAGGGGCAACGTGCTCGTCGTGACTCACGGAGGTCCCGCCTTCGTTTTTTTCTCCAGAGTGATGGCCCCGGATGGAAAGCTGCGGGGGAATTTCACCGTGGCGAACTGCGCCCTGAACATCGTCGCGCACACCCGGTTCGGCTGGAAAATCCAGCTTCTGAACGACACCTGCCACCTGGGCTGAGTAGCGCTCCGATATCGAAATGGAGCGGCGGCGAACGGAGGCCCCTCTGGCTTTTTTCGCAAACGCCTTCAATCGCATCAGCGGGACCTTTTGGCTGGATGCTCAATCAATAGTCTGATCGGAAGGGCTCGATGTGGCAAGCTATAATGTATAGCGTTGTAATTCCAATGCTTGGTTCTTGCATATTTCCGTCAAAAACAGTATTCTGAAAGCTTATGGCCACCCCTATCGCGAAGGGATTATTATGTCGATGACCAGAGGGTTCTTTCTTTCGGCGCTGTTTGTCGCGCTCGCGCTGGGCATGTCTGCATCATTTGCTCTCACCGATGAGAGCGATGACGGGGAAGACGCCGGTCGGGACATCCGGGTCGTGCTCGATGTCATTCCCGGGATGGATGAGCAGTTCGACGCGGTCCGGGAGCTGATCGAGGACCGCGAATGGGACCGGCTGATGGAGCGCCTAGCCCGGATCGACGAAGAAGTCGGCGATTCGGTGTGGGCTCCGAAAGGCGAGCGGGTCTACACCTCGGTCCGCGATTACCTGCTGCGCCTGATCCTGACTCTGCCCGAGGAAGGCATCGCCAACTATCGCGTCCGCTACGACGTCGAGGCCAGGGCACAGTATGACCGGGCAAAAAGAGAACGCTCGATCCCCGATCTCGACGCGGTGGCGCGTCAGTTCCCCGCCTCCAGCTACGCCGTACCGGCACTCAACACCGCGGCACGGTTGCTGATGGACCGTGGCGAATACGGTGCGGCCGCCGGGCGCCTCAACCAACTGGTGAACCGGCCCGAGGTCGCCGGCGAGACGGCCGGGGAGAGGCGGACAAAGCGGATGGCATCGGTCAAGCTCGCTTTCTGCAGGGCGCGGCTGGGTGACGCGAGCGGGGCGGAACGGGCCATCGCCCGCCTGAAAGAGAAGGGGCTGGACGGTGAGCTGAAACTGGCGGGCGGTGATCTGACCGTCGACGAGTTCATTCGCCAGGCATTGGACGCCGGGCCGATGGATGCCGCCATCTTGCGGGCGAAAGACTACTGGCCCGGCCCGGGCGGCCACATCGACCACAGGCGACCGATGGTCGAAGTTCGGACCGACCTCCTGCAATGGTGGTGGAAGAAAATCGGCGAAGAGTCGGACGAGGAGAGCCAGCCCACGGCCCAGCAAACTGCGGCCCAGGCACGCATAAGAATGGCGAGGGCTCGGCAGGCGGGCCAGGCACAGGCGAGCATCTCGGTGGCTCCCATCCCCATCACCGATCAACAGGGCGTCGTCTATCTGAATACCGGCGAAAAGCTGATGGCAATCGATCACATCACCGGCCGGCTGAGATGGAAAGCCGAACCGGCGGACCCGCCCGAAGTGGAGGATCAGCAGGCAGCCCGCATTCGAAATATGCATGCCAATGCAGAGAGAGCGTTGTGGTTCGGCTGGCAAGGAGCGGCCACGGTCTCTTATGGCGGGTACAAGGTCTTCGCCACCGAGACGCGGATGCGAGGTGCTCACATCCACCGGGCATTGAGCGCGTTTGACACCAGCAGCGGGCAGCGGCTCTGGAGTATATTGGAGCAGCCCGACTCGATGGAGTTCGAGGAGCGGGCGTTCTTCCCCTGGGCACCCAAATATTACGAGGGGCAACTGGTGACCCTGGCGTCGTACCAGGACCAGATGTTCATCTGCTCGTTCGATGCCGAGACAGGCGAATTGCTGTGGAAGCAATTCCTGGCGGCCGATCCTATCCCAAGCGTCGATTCCAGGCGGCAGTTGACGATGACACGCGGCCTGGGCCAGCCGGTCGTTATCTTCGACGGGGTGGCCTATGGGGCCACGGGGATGGGCGCCGTGGCCGCTGTCGATGTCCACAGCGGAGACCTGTATTGGATCACGAAATATGACCGGACTGCTATCAAAACAACCACTGGCGGCCATCAGCGTCGCCCCGTCACGCAATATTCGAA